>NZ_JBXAMO010000014.1:0-138671 GCF_058800725.1 Tardiphaga sp. GW822-FHT04G09
GGGGCGAGCGCTAAAGTTTTGCTGAGGGCGGGTTAAAGGGCGCTTGACAACAGATCGCAATTAAAGGGCCGATTGACTGCCCAGTCCTTCTGCGGAGCCAGCGCCAACCGCGCGCCGTTGGCGCCGCCGCGCTTGTCGCTGTTGCGGTAGGTGGCAGCGGCCGAGAACGCGGTGAACACCAGATCCGATCCAGACAGCCCTGTCGCGATGATCAGCCCTTTCAGGATATTGATGTCCGCCTCACCGATCACGTCGTGCTGGCGCGGCGGGATCGGGTCTTGCCATAGCAGTTCGTTCTCGATGCGCTTTTCTGGACCCAGATAGCGTTCCCGCGGCCCCATGTCGCGATGCGTGAGCTTGTACCAAGCTTTCGAAAACGCCTGGGTGAAGGCATCAAAATCGCTGAGGAATTTCTCGCAGATTCGGCGGTAGTCAAGATCAGTGATCAGCGCGATGTCGCTGGTCATCATCATCAGCGGATTCATCTTGCCGGGGATGTGGGCGTCAGGAGTCTTGGGAGCATTCGGGTCGCTGGGCGTCCATTGCAGTGCGCCCGCTGGGCTCTTGGTCTGCACCCATTTGAATTTGAAGAGATTTTCCAGGTAGCTGTTGTCCCACTGCGTCGGATCCGGCGTCCAGCTACCTTCGATGCCGTTGGTCATCGTGTATTCGGCGAAGCCAGTGCCATCCGGATTCTGCCAGCCAAGGCCCATGGCCTCGATCGGCGCCATTTCGGGCGGCGGCCCGACCTTGTCGGCAGCGACCATGCCATGGCTTTTACCGAAGGCGTGTCCACCAGCGATAAGGGCGACTGTTTCTTCGTCGTTCATCGCCATGCGGGTGAAGGCTATTCGGATGTCGCGCGCCGAGCCCATCGGATCGCCGTTGGCGTAGGGTCCTTCCGGATTCACGTAGATGAGCGCTTGATGAGTGGCGGCGAGCGGATTTTCGAGGTCGTAATCGGCATCGCCATTCTTGCCGCGCCAACGCTTGTCCCGCGTCACCATGCTGTCCGAAGACTTGAATTCCTTCGGATCCCAGACCTCCGGACCCCAGTAGGTGGCATTGTCGGCTTCCCATGCGTCGCGTCGACCACCTGCAAAGCCATAAGTTGGGAAACCCATTATCTCTAGCGCGCAGGTTCCGGTGAGCACCATCAGGTCTCCCCAAGATAGCGCGCTGCCGTACTTCTTCTTGATTGGCCAGATGAGGCGCCGCGATTTGTCCGTGTTGCCGTTGTCCCACCAGCTGCTCACCGGCGCAAAACGCTGCAGTGCCTCGCCGGCCCCGCCCCTCCCGTCCGCAATGCGGTATGTGCCGGCCGCATGCCAAGCCATGCGGATCATTTGCGGGCCGTAATTTCCATAGTCCGACGGCCACCACTTAACTGACGTCGTGAGGAACTGTTTTATATCGCGCTTCAGCGCATCGTAATCGATCGCGTTGAAGGCTTCTGAATAGTCGAGATCACGGAGCGGATTGGCCTGTGGCCCGTTCTGATGGAGAATTTCAACTTTCAGGCGGTTTGGATACCAGTCCGACAGCGTCGGGGGTGACCCAAGGGAGCCGCCGATGCGATCGCCACCGAACGGGCACTTGCCTGTCATCTCATGGGTCGCGGTGTTGGTCTTGTCATTTTGAAGCTTGAGCATCGTGATGTCCTTCGCTGGTCAAAAACGGGGTCTGTCGTCGAAAGGGGCTAAAAACTAACTGCCACCGATGAGGATGCCGGCGGCCAGCACCAAGGCTCCCCCGACCACGATCTGGAGCGCAGCGCGCACGAACGGCGTTTCCATGTAACGGTTCTGGATCCAGGCGATCGCCCAAAGCTCGACGAACACCACAACGCCGGCGAGCGCCGTCGCCGTCCAGAATTCCGGAATGAGATACGGCAACGCATGACCGAGACCACCGATCGCGGTCATCATTCCGGATGCAAGGCCACGCTTGAGTGGCGACCCTCGCCCCGAGATCACGCCATCGTCGTGGGCGGCTTCGGTGAATCCCATGGAGATGCCAGCCCCGACAGAGGCAGCAAGCGCGACTGTGAACGTCGTGGAGGTTGATTGTGTCGCGAAAGCCGTGGCGAAGATGGGCGCCAGTGTCGATACCGATCCATCCATCAGCCCGGCAAGTCCAGGCTGCACCCAGGTCAGGATGAATTGTCGCTTGGCCTTGTCGTCCTCTTCATCACCCGCGCCATCACTTAGCGCTTCGTCTTTGAGGCTTGCGGCCCGGTGTTCGTGCTTGCGCTCCGCAGCGGCCAGGTCGCCGAGCAGTTTGCGGGTACTCGGATCGCTGCTTGCCTGAGCCGCCCGAACATAGAACTCCGCCGCATCGTCCTCCATGCGCGCCGCTTCCGACCGGATGCGTGCGAGACCGAGATTTTGCACCAGCCAGATCGGGCGCCGCGAATAGTACCCGGCCACGTGCTCGCGTCGGATCAAGGGAATCACCTTGCCAAAGCGGCGACGAAAACTGTCGATCAGCAACTGCCGGTGACCGTCCTCTTCGCTCGACATCTCGTCGAACATCGTTGCCGTAGCGGGATAGGCGTCGCGCAATTGCTCGGCATAGGTCGCGTAGATCCGGGCGTCGTCTTCCTCGGACGAGATTGCAAGGGCCAGCACCTCGGGTTCAGACAAATCGGAAAAGCGGCGCCGGGAGGGTAGGCTGAGCAACATAGAAACCTCTTTAGAATCGTTCTTAGAATAATTCTAAAAATGTTTAGGCCGAAACGTCTACGACTGCAAGGCCTAGGGAAAAGGCAGTTAGGCCGAGACGAAGCGTTCGAAGACCCTCAATTTGCTAGAGAATTCTCTGCCTTCCCTCTTCCGAGAAGAAAGCTATGAGGAACTCTGGAGGTCGCCCGCGCTTCAATCGCTCGCGCCCCACCACTCTATGCGCCGCAGTTTGTGGCTCACACCACGGTGCCGAATGCCGCGCCGATGGCGGCCGTAATAGCCATGGCGAAGCTGCCCCAGAATGCCACCCGCAAGGTCGGGCGCAGCAGACCGGCGCCGCCCGCTTTGGCACCGATGGCGCCAAGCACGCACAAGAACAGCAAGGCTCCGGCGGACACGATCGCGACCAGATGAGTCGCGGGCGCCACCAGCACCAGCAACAGCGGCGCCGCTGCGCCGACGGTGAACGTTGCCGCCGAGGCCATCGCAGCTTGCACCGGACGCGCCGTGGTGATTTCCGAAATGCCGAGTTCATCGCGCGCATGGGCGCCGAGCGCATCCTTCGCCATCAATTGCGCGGCGACCTCGCGGGCCAGACCGGTCTCGACGCCGCGCGCGAGATAGAGTTGCGCCAGTTCCTCTCGCTCGAACACCGGGTCGCTGGCCAGCTCCTTTCGCTCGCGGGCGAGATCGGCGTGTTCGGTGTCCGACTGCGAACTCACCGACACATATTCGCCTGCGGCCATCGACATCGCGCCGGCCACCAGCCCGGCGATGCCGGTGAGCAGCACGTTGCTGGTGGTGGCGTGCGCTGAGGCCACGCCGACGATCAGGCTTGCGGTGGAGATGATGCCGTCATTGGCGCCGAGCACGGCGGCGCGCAGCCAGCCGATCCGGGCCGTCAGGTGACGTTCGACGTGAACACTGCGCATGGAATCTCCTCGGTGGTCGCCGCGCGATGACGGCGGCGCAGCGTGGTCACGTTGCGCCCCATCCCAATTGATGTGCGTCAACTTGGTATGTGGGGAGCGGTGCTAGGCGGGGGTCCGACGGAGGTCACCCATGCCCGTTTTTTATACGCCTGATTGCAATCCTCGTCCTGTCGATGGCGTTCAGCTCGGCGGCTCCAGCCCAAAGCGTGCTGATTCCCGGCGCACTAAACGGGCCCGGCGCAATGGGGCCCGGCGGAGTGCGACGGCTGTGCTCGCCGCTCGCCATCGGCCTGGTCGAATGGCGGATCGCCTGGATCAGCCGGCTCCTGCAGCCCAATGACGGCCAGGCTCTATTGCTGCGGCAATTGGCCGATGTCTCGCTGCAAGCCAAACAGGCCATCGCCGCCGGCTGTGCCGACTCCGGCCAGTTGACCACCGCCACCCAACTCGATCGCATGGAGCGCCGGCTCGAAGGCCTCGCGGAAGCCGTGGCGCTAATGCAGCCGAGCTACGATCAGTTCTATGCGGCGCTCAATGAGCGCCAGAAGGCGCAGCTGGAAGCGCTCGGCCCGGCCCGCAGGGGATGGCGCTGGTAGATCTGCAACGCTTACCGTCACGACCGGAGACGCCCCATGGTTTTGCTCAATTCGTCGCTGCGTTACGGTTTCATCGTGCAGTCGCCGCTCTGGATCACGGTGCTGCTGGTCTCCTTCGCCTGGCTGCTCGGTGTGTTCGGCGATGATCTGCCCGGCAAGTCGTCGCAAGCTTTGGGCCTGTCGCTGCACATCACCGCCGGAATGCTGGTGCTGCTTCTGACCGTGGAGCGGCTCGGCTGGCGCGTCGACGCGCCGCCGACGTCGTCAATCGTCACTACGGCCACCTCGCGCCGTCTGCGGGCGGCCGCGCTGACGCAGGTCGCGTTGTATGGCCTCCTGATCACGGTGCCGCTGGTCGGCATCGCCGTGCAGTTCGCGCGCGGCGGCAGTCTGCCGCTGCTCGACCTGGCTCAGATCGCCTCGCCCTGGGCGGCAGACCGACCGCTGGCGCACACGCTGAAAGAGGTTCACGAACTGATGGCGCATGCGCTGATAGCCGCGGCCGCGCTGTATGCGGCGGCCGCGCTGCTGCATCACTGTGTTTTGCATGATAGAACCCTGCGGCGCATGCTGCCGGCGCCCGCCGCCACAACGGACACGTCGCGCGCGGCAGACGGGTTGTGAGCGTTCACCCCGCCGACGCGACGGTCACCGCGCCGGGCTCGCCACGGCTGTTGAAGGCACTGACACTGACCCATGCGGTGCTTTACGGTCTCGGCGTCACCATTGGTGCGGGCATCTATGTGCTGGTCGGTGTCGCCGCTGGCCGCAGCGGCATGCATGCGCCGCTGGCCTTCATCGGTGCCGCGCTGGTGATGTCCTTCACCGCCGCGTCCTTCGCCGAACTCGGCACCCGCATGCCGGTCAGTGCCAGCGAGGCGGCCTATGTGCAGGCGGCCTTCAGACGCGATTGGTTCAGTCTCGCCGTCGGTCTCCTGGTAGTCGCGGCCGCAGTGGTGTCGGCCGCCACCATCAGCGCCGGCAGCGCAGGCTATATCGGCGTGTTCGTGCCGCTGCCGCCGGGCTGGATCATCGCTGTCGTGGTGCTCAATATGGGGGCGGTCGGCTGCCTCGCCACCGTGCAATCGGTATCGCTCGCCGGTGTGATGACGGTGGTCGAGATCGGCGGGCTGGTGCTGATCATCGGCGCCGGGCTGACGCTCGGCGATGAGGTGATCCTGCGGCTGCCGGAAATGTTGCCGACCTTGCGCGAAGTCGGTGCCTGGAGCGGTGTTGCCGGTACCTCGCTGATCGCGGTTTTCGCCTTCATCGGCTTCGAGCATCTCGTCAACGTGTCCGAGGAGATGCAGCAGCCCAACCGCACGCTGCCGCGCGCTCTGTTCATCACCCTCGGCCTCACTGCGCTGATCTATGCGCTGGTAGTGTGGATCGCCGTGATCGCGGTGCCGCCCGCAACGCTGGCGCAATCGCCGGCACCGCTGGCGCTGGTGTTCGCGCGCCTCACCGGCCTGCCACTGATCACCATGAGCGCGATCGCCGTGGTGGCGACGCTTAACGGCATTATCGTCCACGTCATCATGATCGGCCGCGTGCTGTTCGGCCTTGCCGAACAGGGCAGCTTGCCGCGCGTCCTCGCCTGCATCCATCCCGTGACCCACACGCCGGTCGCGGCCACACTGGTCGGCGTCGCCGTCATTCTGCTGCTGGCGCTGGCGGTGCCGCTGGTCGGCCTCGCCGATCTGACCTCGCGCCTGACGCTGCTGATCTTCGCGGTGGTCAATGCCGCGCTGATTAAGATGCACTGGCGCGGCGATCCGGCGCCGGCCGGCAGCTTCCGCTGCCCACGCTGGGCGCCGGTCATGGGGTTGCTGACCACAGCGACGTTGTTGGTGGCCGACGCGTTCCAATAATTCGGAACGGGTCATTTAAAAGCGAGTGTGGACCCTGATCCTTTCAGGCATTCCCGGCGTCGCGGCGAACCACGCCGTCTCCCAGAAGGGCAGACCCAGCACATCCTTCGCCTCCGCATCCACGCCGGACAGAGCGACCGCGTTGGCGAAGACCAGCCTGCCATCGAGACCGATCAGGGCCTGATACTGGTTCGTGGTCTCCAGGATCGCACGCAGGTGGGCCTCGTTCGCATGCAGTTGCGCGGTCCGCTCCTCGATCCGGCGTTCGAGAGTCTCGTTGAGCACGCGCAGCTCGAGCTCCGCCTCCTTAGCGATCGTGATGTCGTGGGCGACCCCGATGAAGCCGATGAGCCTGCCCGCCGGATCCCAGCGGGGCTGAGACTCAGACCGGACCCAACGCCAGAGCCCGTCCGATCGTCGGTAACGGCTTTCGAGGACGAACGGCTTCAACGACGCTTCGCCTGCTACGCTCTCCCGGACCACGCGGGCCGCGTCGTCGGGGTGAAGGATGGTCCGCCAGTCGAAGGCCAGGGCTTCTTCGTAGCCCAGACCTAGAAATTCCAGGTAGGCCTTGTTGGCGAACGATCGGGTGCGGTCGAGGCGGGTGACCCACATGGGAACCGGAGCGCTGTCCGCGATCAGGCGGAAACGCTCCTCGCTCTCCCGCAGCGCCTCTCTGGCAAGGGCGCGCTCCGTGATGTCGATGTGCGCGCCAATCATCCGCAGCGGCTGGCCGTCGGCGTCCCGCTCGATCCGGGCGGCGGCCACGATCCAGCGGACCTCGCCGTCGCTCGGGCGAACGATGCGGTACTCGGACGAATAGCGGTCTGCGCCGCTTTTCAAAAGCTCGAGGAACTGTCGTTCCGCCCGCTCGCGATCGTCCGGATGCAACCTCGCGACCCAATCTTCATGGGTCTCGTTGGCGGCCTCCGGCGGCAATCCGTGAATGGCTAGATACTCCGGAGAACGGCGGTTCTTGAACCCGTCGCGCAGGTCGACGACAACGCCGCCGACCATCGCGATCCGCTGCACTTCCCGGAGTTCGTTTTCGCGGTCCCTAAGTTCTTGTTCGGACGCCGACAGATCCTTGTCCACGATTTCCCCGCCCGGTTGAGGCGGTGATCCCGCCGATGCACGGTCTAGCAACGGGCGCCCGAAAAGTCCGCCTCAATGCGCATCCGCGAGAGCGACGAAGGTTAAACCTGAATGGCGGACGGTCTTCGCTATTTCGGTGGCGTCCTACGCGTATCCAGTTCGGGTCGGGTAGGCTCGGCTGGGCGGACAGGCGGCCCGACGTCGCTGGTGTCCGCCGCGACCATGCTTTCGGGAGGCCTGCTCGCCCAAGCAGTGCGGCTCGGGCCGATGCGGCGTTCCGGACCGCCGCAATGGCGGCCACCCCACCCAACGGCCGATGCTCGACGATCTTGACGTGCCACCTTTATGGTGGCAAGTATTAGTCCATGGACAAGCGGAAGCCGACCTACGATCTGGCTGAGATCAAGGCGGTCATGGGGTCGGCGAGAACGCTGGCGATGACGACGAGCGCGTTGCAGGACGCGGCCGCCCTCGGCTTCGACCGTCAAGCGGTCTCTTTGATCGTGGCAAGCATCGAGCGGAAGATGTTTCTAAAATCGATGACGACGAAGGCGGACCATAAAGTCTGGCAGGACGTCTACCACGTTCCTGCCGACGACGGACTGGTCCTGTACGTCAAGTTTCAGTCGAACGTGGTGACGGCGTTCACCGTCGTATCCTTCAAGGAGAAGTAATCATGGCGCCGAAAGCGGCAACTCTTCCCAGGACGATGCCCTCTCCGGAGACCGGCGAGGCGCTGAGCCGAGGCACGCGTCCGTTCAAGGTGGCATACAAAGGCAAGAGCGTCGTCGTGAAGCTGCCCGGCTACTATCCGAAGAACGGCGGCGACGGCGTGCACGTCGGCGGCGACATGAGCGTCGTTGATCTCGCCCTCCGGGTTCTCAAGGAGCAGGTCGATGGCATCCCGACGCCCGAGACGATCCGCAAATTCCGGACCAAGTTGGGACTCTCGCAGCGCCGGGCCGGCGCGGTCTTCCGCGTCGGGCCGAAGGCGTTCGACAAGTACGAACGCGGATTGATCGAGCCGAGCGGGCCGACCGTCCAACTGATCACGCTTCTCAATCGTCATCCCGAAATGATCAAAGAACTCAAGGCGTCTTAAGCGCTCCGCGATGAAACCGGTCGCGCGGCGTGGAATGAAGATCGATAATGACGCCAACAACGCATTTCGATGCAGGATGCTGCACCGGGACGGTTGATCCAATTGCTATCGTACAAGGCCGAACGAGCCGGTGGGATGGTGGTGAAGGTGGATCCCCGCAACACGTCGCAGGACTGTTCGTCCTGCGGATCGAAGGTCGTGAAGACGTTGGCGGAGCGGATGCACCGCTGCGCGTGCGGCGCGACGATTGATCGCGACGTCAACGCGGCGAAGAAGATACTGGATCGGGCCATGTCGGCCCACAGGCGGGGCAGGCCGCCTGGGGACGTCAACGTGGGGCAGTGGCCCGTGCGTCGTCCCGGAACCGCGGTGTCCGAAGCGGCCTAGCCGCGTCGGCCCGAACCAGGATTCCACACGGAAATCCGAATAGCCGTAATTATCTTCGCGAACAAAAGTATCGAGATTCCTGGATACGGCACCTAACCTTTCGTGCCAGGTTGAGGGACAGGCCGATCACGATGTGCGCGGCGGCCCATGCGAGGCATTAGCCACGCCAACCGATCGTAGCGACGCCACGGTGATCAGAGGACACCCGATCGTGCTGGCGAATCCTACAAGAAGAGTTATGCCGGTGACCGGTCGGCGAGCCTGGTCTCCGAATATGCGCCCCAGCAACGCTAGGCCGCTGGTAAACCGGTTACAGGCGGCCGCCAAAATACTGAATCCGGAGAAAGCGGACGGTGGGCCGGCGAAGCATCATTCGGCCGCCTGTGGCCGGTCGGACCGATTATCTTCGCTGGCCGCGCCGTTGGGCAGCGCCTCCGGGACCTCGGCTCCCGGGCCTCGGGGCAGCCTGAATCCTTTGATCAGCGCGTAGACGGCCGGAATGACGATCAGCGTCAGGATCGTCGATGAGATCATGCCACCGATCATCGGCACCGCGATGCGCTGCATGACTTCCGACCCCGTGCCGGTGCTCCACAGGATCGGGATCAGGCCGGCCATGATGGCCACGACGGTCATCATCTTCGGACGGACCCGTTCGACCGCGCCCAGCATGATGGCCGCGTTCAGGTCGGAACGCGTGAACGGCCTATCTTCCGCCGCACGGGCAGCCTGGATCTCCTTCATTGCGTGATCGAGATAGATCAGCATGATGACGCCGGTCTCCGCGGCCACGCCGGCCAGCGCGATGAAGCCGACGGCCACGGCGACGGAGAAATTGAAGCCGAGCAACCACATCAGCCACAGTCCGCCGACGAGGGCAAACGGCAGCGATAGCATCACGATCAACGTCTCGGTCAGGCGTCGGAAGTTCAAATACAGCAGCAGGAAGATGATCAGCAGCGTGACGGGCACGACGATCTTCAGCCGCGCGGTCGCACGTTCCAGATATTCGAACTGGCCGCTCCAGACGACGTAGTTTCCTGGCGGAAACTGCACGCTGGCGGCCACGGCAGCCTTGGCGTCGGCGACATAGCCGCCGAGATCGCGGTCCCGGATGTCGACGAAGATATAGACAGCGAGTTGGCCGTTTTCGGTCCGGATCGACGTGGGTCCCCGCGTCAGCTTGATCGCGGCGACCTCGCCCAGGGGGACGGTGCCCCCGCCCGGTAGCCCGACCAACACATCCCGGGCGATCGACTGCGGGTCGCTGCGCAGATCGCGCGGGTAGCGCAGATTGACGCCGTAGCGCTCCCGACCTTCGACGGTCGTGGTGATCGTCTCACCGCCCAGGGCCGACGACACCGTGTCCTGCACGTCGCTGACCATCAGGCCGTAGCGTGCGAGAGCTTCCCGGTCGGGTACGACGTCCAGGTAGTAGCCGCCGATGACGCGCTCCGCGTAGGCGCTCGACGTGCCGGGGACGGCCTTGACCACGGTCTCGATCTGACGGGCCAGCTTCTCCATTTCCACCAGGTCGGTCCCCAGCACCTTGATGCCGATCGGCGTGCGGATGCCGGTCGCGAGCATGTCGGTACGGGCCTTGATCGGCATGGTCCAGGCGTTCGAGACGCCTGGAAACTGCAACGCCTTGTCGAGATCGGCGATCAGGCCGTCGACGGTCATCCTTGCCCGCCACTGCTCCTTGGGCTTGAGATTGACGATCGTCTCGAACATCTCGGTCGGCGCCGGATCGGTCGCGGTCTCGGCGCGGCCGGCTTTGCCGTACACCGACGCCACTTCGGGAAACGTCTTGATGATCCTGTTCTGCGTCTGCAGGATCTCGGCCGCCTTGGTCACGGACAGGCCCGGCAACGTCGTCGGCATGTACATCAGCGTGCCTTCATTCAGGCTCGGCATGAACTCCGTCCCTAGCTGGCGCGCCGGCCAAAGGCTGACGGCCAAGGCGGCGATCGCCAGCAGGATCGTCAAGGTCTTGGCCTTCAGTACGCCGCGAATGAGGGGACGGTAGACCCAGATCAGGAAGCGGTTGATAGGATTCCTGTGCTCCGGAACGATCCGGCCGCGCACGAACAGCACCATCAGCGCCGGCACCAAGGTGATCGACAGGATCGCCGCCGCCGCCATGGAGAATGTCTTGGTGAACGCCAGCGGGCTGAACAGACGCCCTTCCTGAGACTCCATCGTGAAGATCGGCAGGAACGACACCGTGATGATCAGCAGGCTGAAGAACAACGCCGGGCCGACCTCGCTCGCGGCCTCGATCAGGACCTCGAGACGCGGCTTGTCCGGCGGAGCCCTCTCGAGATGCTTATGGGCGTTCTCGATCATGACGATTGCGCCGTCGATCATCGCGCCGATCGCGATCGCGATGCCGCCCAGGCTCATGATGTTGGAGCCGATCCCGAGCAGCTTCATGGCGCCGAACGCCATCAGGATCCCGACCGGCAGCATGACGATGGCGACGAGCGCGCTGCGCACATGCAGCAGGAAGACGATGCAAACCAGGGCGACGACGATGCTCTCCTCGGTCAACGTGCGCTTCAACGTCTCGATGGCGCTATGGATCAGGTCGGAGCGGTCGTAGACTGGTATGATCTCGACGCCCTTGGGCAGCGCCGACGCCATCTCGGCCAGCCGCGACTTCACGTTGTCGATGACGTCGAGCGCGTTCTGCCCGAACCTCTGCAAGGCAATACCGCTGGCGACCTCGCCTTCCCCGTTGAGTTCGGTGATTCCCCGCCGCTCGTCAGGACCAAGCTCGATCCGCGCGACGTCCTTCAACAGCACAGGGGCGCCCTTGTCGACCTTGAGCACGATGTTCGACAGATCGGACAGGCTTTTGACGTAGCCTCTGCCCCGCACGATGAACTCGAATTCCGAGAGCTCCACGGTGCGCCCACCGACGTCCATGTTGCTGCCGCGCACCGCGTCCCGCACCTTGGCCAGCGGGATGTCGAGCGACCTCAGCCGGTTCGGATCGACCACGATGTTGTACTGCTTGACGAAGCCGCCGACGCTGGCGACCTCGGCCACGCCCTCCGCCTTGGAGATGCCGTAGCGGATGGTCCAGTCCTGGATGGACCGCAGGTCCGCCAGCGACTTGTCCTTGGACTGCAGCGCGTATTGATAGACCCAGCCGACCCCGGTGGCGTCGGGGCCCAATGTCGGCGTGACGCCGGCGGGAAGCTTGCGTGCCGCGGCATTTAGGTATTCCAAGACACGCGAGCGCGCCCAATAGATGTCGGTGCCGTCTTCGAAGATGATGTAGACGAACGAGACGCCGAAGAACGAGAAGCCGCGAACGACCTTCGATTTCGGCACCGTCAGCATGGCCGTCGTCAAAGGATAGGTCACCTGGTCCTCGATCACCTGCGGCGCCTGGCCCTTGTACTCGGTATAGACGATCACCTGGGTGTCGGAGAGGTCGGGGATGGCGTCCAGCGCGGAGTGCTGCACGGCATAGAGACCGCCGGCGACGACGAAGACCGTTCCGATCAGGATCAGCATCAGGTTGCGGGCCGACCAGTCGATGAGGCGCGCGATCATTGGGGTTTCTCCCCGGTATCGAGGCCCTTGAGCGCGGCCTTCAGGTTGCTTTCGGCGTCGATCAGGAAGTTCGCGGAGACGACGACCTTGTCGTTCCCGGCGAGCCCCTCCTTGATCTCGACCCGGCCGTCTCCGCGACGTCCGAGCTTGACCGCGCGCGGTTCGAACCGGCCGTCGCCTTTGTCCAGAAGCACCAGCTGTCGCTCGCCGCTGTCGATCACGGCGCTGCTCGAAACCGTCACGACGGGAGCTTCGGTCCCCGTGGCGATCTCGACGTCCGCGTACATGTCCGGCCGCAAAACGTCGTCCGGATTGGGAAGTTCGACCCTGATCCGCGCGGTACGGGTCTCGGCTCTGAGGTTTGGATAGATCACCGCGATCTTTCCCGTGAACGGGCGGTCCGGATACGCCCGGGGCCGAACGACGACTTTCTGACCGACCTCCAGCAGCGCCAGATCGCGCTCCGCGACGTCGACCATCACCCAGACCACGCCTCGGTCGACGATCCGGAACAGGATGTCGCCCGGGGCGGCCCGCATCCCGTTGACGGCGGTCCGCTCAACGATCTCGCCGTCCTGCGGCGCGGGCCAGTTCAGATAGACGGGAATCTCGCGAGTGCGCTCGATGTCCGCGATGAAGCCATCGGGCGCGCCAAGATTTTCCAGGCGCCGGCGCGCGCCCTTCAATGCCTGGCCGTTGATGCCCACATCGGAGCGGGCGTTCAGCGCCGATAGATATTCGGCGGCGGCGCTGGACAGATTGGGCCCGTAGACGCGCATCAGTGGCTGGCCCTTCCGCACGTGCGAGCCGGTGGTAACGTCTCCGACAGTGTCGATGAAGCCTTCGAACCGGAGCGACACGACCGACACGCGCCGCTCGTCCTGCTGGACCGTTCCGGGTGCCCTGACCATCGTGTTGAGGGTGCGGAGCTCGGCGGTTTCGGTCTGGACGCCCGCTTTCTGCAGCTTTCCCGCGCTGACCTTGATCGACGCGTCGTCGTCCTGCTCGCCTTCGTAGACCGGAAGGTAGTCCATCCCCATCGAATCCTTCTTCGGCGTGGGCGACGTATCGGGCAGACCCATCGGATTTCGGTAGAAACGAATGCGGCCCGGCTGACCGCCTTTTGCCTCCATCGCCTCCGGCGGCGCCTCCTGCGGCGCCTCCTCGAAGCTCACGTCCTCGCTGCTTTTGACGGCCAGATATTCCTTGCCCGAAGTGGTCTTCGCGGGCGCCGGCGAATACTTCGGCGCACCGTCCGGAGCGCGGTAGTAGATGATCGGTCCGGTCGGCGCCGGTCGCACGGGGCCCGGGTCGGCCGCCGCGGGGAGCACGGCGGACAGCCACGCCGGCAGCGGATGGTTCGACCGCCCGACGGCAAGCCCTGCAGCGCCGGCGACCAATGCCGCTGCAGCGACCAGAAATATGCTCGATGAACGCCTCATAGCGAACCTCCCGCCAGGCGCTCGAGTTCGGCGTATTTCGATTGCAGATCGACCTTGAGCTTGAGCAGGTCGAGTTGGACCGCGCGGTACCTCCGCTCGGACTCGAAGACCGATGAGAGATCGGACGAGCCGGCCTGGAAGCCGTTCCTGGAGTTGTCTACCGAGGAACGCGCCGGCGGCAGTTGGCGGGACGCGTAGATCTGGACGACCTTGCGCAGCGCGTCGACGCCGAACCAGACATCTGCGATCTGCCCGTCGATCCGGAGCCGCAGCGCCTCGCTGCGGGCCTGTGCGGCGCCGAGACGCGCGCCAGCCGCGCGCTGCTCGGCATCCTTGACGTCGTAGTGCAGCGGCAGCTTGACCCCGAGCGTGAACTCGCCGGTGTCCTCCGTGCCTGGACGCTGCACGTACTTCGCGCCGACGTTGACGTCCGGGTAGTAGTTCAGATCGGTCAAAGATTTCGTCTGGGCCGCCGAACTGCTCTGGGCGCCGGCGAGCGCCAGCATCGGGTTAGCCGACCGCCCGAGCGCCTGCGCCTGCGGGAGGCCGATCGCCTTCAAGGTCCGGAAGCCGGTCGGCGCCGCCAAGGGCGCCATCGACGGGCGGCCGATCAGGGCGTTGAGGCGTGCGGCGGCCGACTTCAGTTCGCCCTGCCGCCGAACGAGATCTCCCTCGGCGGTGGCCGCCTCGATGTCGGCCTTGATGACATCCTGCTGATCGACCGACGTGGTGCCGTACCGCGAGCGCAGCAGGCCGAGGATCTCGTCGTAGCGGCGCTTGATGTCGGTCGCGATTCCGATCGCCTCATAGGCGGCATTGTAGTCGCCGTGCGCGGCCACGACCTGCGCGACCAGTTCGACGACGGTCGCGCGTCCCTGGAATTTCGCCGCGTCGGCGTCCGAGCGCGCGATCTCACGCTCCAGGCCGTATTTGCCCCAGAGCTTGATCTCCTGGTCGAAGCCGATGCGGCGCTGTCCGACGCCCTGACGACCGACGTCCCATGCCTCCAGGATCAGTGTCGGGTCGGCCATGACACCCGCCGTCCCGATGCGGTGCGTCGCCGCGTCGAAATCGAGCGACGCGGCGGCGACGGTCGGATTGAGACGCCGCGCGAACGCGACGACGCTCTCCACCGTCGCTCCGAGTTCGTTCCTGTCGGCAGCCGCGGCAGGAGACGACCACAGCAATGCCGTGGCCGCTCCGACTGCTGCAAGTCGCGCGACGAAGACCGTCCGTGTCACGGCGTCGCCTTGAGGACGAGCTTGCTCTCGACCGTCCCGGTCTCTCCCTGGACCTTGGCCCCCAGCGACAACTGCCAGCCGCCCTCCATCGTCACGGCGGCCTTGAACTTGTAGACCCCCGGCTCCGTGCTCGGCATCGCATCGATGGTGGTCTTCATCGACTCCATGCCATCCGGAGCCATGTCCAGCCGCTTGGCGAAGATCACGGCGTCCGGCACCGGTTTGCCGTCCGGCTTGTGGACGAGGCGCACCGAGATGACCGCCTCGCCTTTCTTGACGGTCTTGTCTACCAGCTGGAATTCGTAGTCCTTGACGTCGGCGCGGGCGGACGTGCCGGCAGCGACCACGGCAATGCCGATAGCCGCGGCCCGTAGGGCGCGCGTAGCGTTGTAGTTCTTCATTGTGAAATCCTCGTTGTCCCGATTTACCGCCAAGGCGGCATGCTTCTATCCGCGCGGCTTCGGGCCGCAGCGGTGGCAGACGGCGTCTAAACGCCGATCAGGACAAGGTTCGGGGAGGATGGTCCGGAGGATCGCCGACAAGCTGATCGGCCGCGACGTCCACAAACGCGAAAGCCAGCCGCCGGATCCCGAAGAAGATTCCGATGCCGTTCACCGTCGCAGGCTCGGCCTGTGCGATCGTGAGCATGCACATCGCGAGCAAGGGGCAGTCCTTGCAGCCGTCGGACTTCTGTTCGTCCGGGCAGCACGGCATGTCTGCCGACGTGGCCGACATATCGGTCATCCCCGCCGCAGCCACGCGTTTTGCCGCCGCTGGGCTGGCCAAGGGCGCAAACGCCAGCCCTGCGATCACGAAGACCGCGAGCATACGTCCGATGATACGGCGCAGATTCATGAGGGAACGATCACATGGAAGGGGTCGCATGTGAAGAGGCGACAATTCACAAGTTCGCCAGCCGACGGCGGCGATCCGTCTATACGAATTAATCCGAATGGATTTGGTCGATTGTTAGGCTCAGTCGTTGTCGGGTAAGATCTTCAACCTTTTAGCCTTCAGGTCGAGCAGAACTGCCTTTGCAAGCTTCACGCAGGTGTCCGGACTGAGAACGTCCAGCCTGGCTTGTCTTTCGTCTTTCGCGGGATGATTTCTGAAGGCACCATAGATCGCGTTTGCGATCACATGCTCCGCATTCTCGACCTCTACCATTGCATTGCCCTCAATTCACGGGCGCGCCCGCTTCTTCTGCGACTCTCGACGACTTCCTCGGTTGCCGGGCGCTGACCAGCCGGTCCCGCCCCGCCTCCTTGGCCGAATACATGGCCTCGTCCGCGGCTGCAACGAGCATCGCTTGGCCTGCTCCGGCCAGGCCCGGCCAAGCCGTCGCGGCGCCGACGCTCGCGGTCACTATTCCGGACGGCGCGTTCTGCACATGGGGTAGCGAAAGTTCGTGCAAGCCGCTGCGGACGCGGTCACCGACACGTTCGCAGCCTTGCAGATCCGTGTTGGGCAGCAGCATCACGAACTCCTCGCCGCCGTATCTTGCCGGAAGATCGGCCGGCCGGAGGGCTTCTGAAACAAGAATGGCCGCCAGCGCCCTCAGTGCCCCATCGCCGGATTGATGTCCGTAGTGATCGTTGAAGCGTTTGAAATGGTCCACATCGATCATGAGCAACGACAAAGGCGTGCCGTCCCTTGTCGCGCGCGCCCACTCCTCCTGAAGCCTTTCGTCGAATTGCCGCCGATTGGCGAGCCCCGTCAGGCTATCGGTCGTCGCGAGGGCGGCAAGTTTCCGTTCCAGGTCCTTATGCTCCGTCATGTCGCGCGATATCGCGACGACACCGTCGATCTCGCCAGTTTCAGGGCTCCTTGTCGCTCGCAGCGCCGTTTCCAGCCAGATTTCCTTTTTTTCGCGATGCCGGGTGCGGTAGACGATCTTGGTCTCTTCGATGACGCCCCGCTTAAGGTCGGCGACAGCTTGCTCGACCCGGGGCAGATCCTCCGCATTTACCCCGCCCAACGCGGGCGTGCCTAGAAGCGACGTCGCATCCCAACCAAGTACGCGCGAGCATGATGGAGAAACGTACACAACCCGCTCGTCTAACGCGACCCGCATCACCATGTCGCTGGATTCCTCCGCCAACAGGCGGAAGTCAGCTTCCCGGGCGCGAAGGGCGGCTACCATGCGTTGGCGTTGAGCCAATTGGCGCACAAGAAACAGGCCGATAATCGCGATCACCGACGTCAGACAGACCATGAAGATCATCCTGCTCGTCGCTTCCTGCCGCCAGCCGGCGAGAACGTCGTCCTTTGCCTTGGTCGCCAAAAGAACCAACGGATAGCGGGAGCTCACCATGTATGAACTCAGTCGCTCACGCCCGTCCAACGGCGACCGGAAGTAGTAGACACCTTCTCGCGAACGCGCACGAAGGCCCTTGATGAGTTCCGTCGCCGACATGTCGCGGCCGATGTAGGACTCGTCTTGCGGCATTCTGGCCAACATGATGCCGGACGTGCTCAGCATGGAGACCGAGCCGTTCGGTCCGATGTCGAAACTACCGAAGAACTGTGAGAAATGGGCGACGTCCACGGTCGCAAGGACGACTCCAGCGAAGGATCCGTCGGCGTTGTCGAAGCGCCGGGACGCGGTGACGACCCATTGGCCGCCCGACCGGCTTTTCACCGGGTTCCCGAGATGTGTTCCGCGGTCGGAGGATCTCCGGTGGAATTCGAAGTACTCCCGGTCGCTGTTGTTGAGTCCTCCGATATCGATATCCTCCGACGTGGCAAGCCATCGGCCGGCGCTGTCGTATACGAAAAGGCCCCGGATGCGTCCAAGCCCGGGTCTGCGCGATTCCAGCACCTTTCGAAGCCGTGCGACCGCGGAAGGCGATCCGCCGTCCATCTCCAGGCGGCTTACCGTCGACATCAGGAAATTGTCGGCCAATTCGAACGTGTCGTCCGCGTATTGCGTCAGCGAACGCGCGAGGTTGCTAGTTTCGACCTCGGCGTTCTTCAGGTCGGCTGCCCGCGAACCCAATTCTCGCCAGGCGCTCACTCCGACGATCGTGAGGCAGACCATCGCGACGAAGAAGCCCGTCGCTACGGATAGCCGTCTATTGGGGTGGCCGCGCGCATTGGACATGATCATCTCCGGGCGCGCAATCTGTCACAACGGGCTTAATGGAATCTTCGACTCAGGGTCTCAACCACCTGACGACGGCACATCCGGTGCAACGACGCTTCAATGCCGGAGTCGACCGCGCTGCACACCAGGGCCGTCGTATTTGTCGCTTCTTTCAACGGATGACGTCAAATGACGCTTTTCGAGCCGACGAAGCGCATGAAAGGCCGCTGACCGTCCGAGGTGAAGAGGACGACGTCGTACGGTTTGGGCGTTCCGCTCTCCATTCCCGGCGACCCAGCCGGCATACCGGGGACGGCCAGTCCCAGCGCAGTGGGACGCGCCTCGAGCAACCGTCGGATGGCCGCCGCAGGCACGTGTCCCTCGACGACGTAGCCGGAGACCTCCGCCGTGTGGCAGGATGACAGCGACTGCGGGACGCGGAGGCGCGCGCGGATCGGCCGCAGATCGACGGCTTCCTCGACCGTCACGACGAATCCTTCGGCCTGGAGATGTTCCACCCATCCCCCGCAGCAGCCACAGTTGGGATCCTTGTGGACAAGCATGGCCGGCGCCTCAGCGCGTGCCGACATCGGCATGACAAGGCCAGCGGCCAGCAGCGCCAGCACGTTTCGGCGTGTCGGAAGAGCGATCTCATGCATGGAACAATCCTCTCGTTAAAATGGTCGGTATGGCGATGGTGCGCCGTTCAAGGTGGCGTTGACGCGACGGCCTCATGGCAAACTCTTGGAAATCGACCTGACCGCCTTCAGGCCTTCTCCGAAACGGATGATCGACTCCCGATGTCGTTCCAGCTCGCCGTAGGCGAGATACCGGACGTCCAGGTCCACAACGGCCGCGAACGCCGGCCTCGCCATTTGCGCCCGGACATCGGCTTCGCGGCTGTCCGGCGCGACGAGGAAGATCCCCTTCAAGAGCGGGCCGCAAGGCCCAAGCGCGAGATCGAGCATCCTGACGATGCCTGAATAGATCGACGTCGTATGCTCGACCTCGAAGGCGGCATGGATGGCTCCGTCCCGCTTGTCCAACCAGAGCACATCGATGAGCCTGACGGCATCTATTCCGGCCGAACCGTCGAAGGGGCTGAGGTCGCCGGCGCAACCGTCCGACAGCCGTCCGCCGCCGTAGGCGCGGTTGCGGTCGTTGGCGGCGATCCAGACGTCGTATCCGAGGCCAAAGCCGATGTCGCGCAGCAGGCCCTGCATCTCTGTGTGGGTCCGGTCGGTCTCCATCTCGCGGCCCGGTGCCTGGGCAGCCGCTCGTTCGCGGACCTTTGCTAAGTCGCGTTCCCAAGCTGCGACGCCGTCGGCCCCCTCGAGCGGCGGCGCCGGGTAGCGCCCCGTCCCGACGTCGAACAGGAAGCCCGCAATCGCGCCCAGATCGTTGGAAAGAAGATCGCGATGCTGGGCGTTGAGCCGCAGCACGCCGGCCCGCATTGCCAGGTAGTCGGGCCAGCTGCCGAGCTTCACCTTCGAACCGGTGACGGCATTGTAACCCTTCACGATCGCCGTATTGAATGGCGACGCGATCGTGGGGTGCAGAAAATAGAGCAGGTTCGCCGCCGCGGGACCCAGACCTTTGATCTTGCGGCCGTCGAGCGCCAACACGGCGTCCAGCACCTGTTCTTCGGTCGAGCAGCAGGCGCACGTGTCGAGAAAGCGCCCAAAGGCGCGCTGGTTGTCGGCATCTTCGTAGATGTCGGGGATCCGCAGCTTCGGTTTCCAGAGAAACGCATGGTCGGCGCCCTTGAATATCTGTCGCTGCTCTGCGACGGACTTCACGGCGACTTCAAGGGAAGATCCCTTGTAGACGTTGCCAAAGGTGCCGTCCTCGATTTGACGCACGACCTGCTCGATGCCGCGGCGGATGGACCGGAAATTCTTCAGCCGCTCCTCCCACAGAAACCAAGTCCGGTACGTGGCGCCCGGATCGGTCCGCCAGGCCTCGATCGAGTATCTCAGCCGCCCGGAGGCCCCGTCGTACGCCATCCCGCCCAATCTTTCTTCTTGCCGGGAAGGCATCGCCCCTCCGCTGTGCGGCTCCGTTCTCCCACAAGCGGATGCTTGCATCCAGCCGTCGATCGTCAATGCGGATGGACGGGCTTGGACCCGCCCTCGTCGGCGCGGTCCTTGGCTTTGCCCGGCGAACTCTTGTCACCGTCCATCTTCATATTGCCCATCTCCTCGTCCGGAGGGGCGTTGGTCACCATTTCTTTGTAGTGGTCGGCAGACAGACCCGGCAGCCGCGTCACGAACGCGACGATGGACCAGATGGTGTCGTCGTCATGACCGATGCCCCAGGCCGGCATGCCGCTCATCTTCAGTCCGTGTTTCACTACCCAGAACGCCCGTTTCGGATCGATGCGCTGTTCGGACAGGTTCGGAGGTTGCGGGTAGAGGCCCGGCCGAATCTCGGAATCCGCCATGCCGGGCGCGAGATGACAGTTCACGCACATCGCCGCATATTGGCCGGCTCCTTTCGACACAAGCTTCTCGTCCTGAAGTTCGGGAAGATCGATGTTCTTCGCATGTGCGGCGATCGAGCGGTCGCGGACCAGTTCGATGGCCCGCCGGGTGACTTCCCAATGCGGCGCGTCGGCTCCCATGTCATAGGCACCGGCGCCGAAGTACAGCGCCACGGCACCTAGACCGATCGATATTGCGAAGATGCCTGCGACCCAGCGTCTAGTCATGTGACCGCCTCCTGCTCCGCCTGGTGACCGGCTGGCCGTGTTGCGTTCGCCGAGGGCGCATCCAGCGTCCGCGACCAGGTCCGGTAGAACGCCACGGCGGTCATCAGGGAGATGCCGACCGCACTCAGGGCGATCTGCGTGACGAGGCCGTTCGAGTACATGTCGAGGATGAAGTGGCCGATGAACGAAAGGAATATCCCGACGCAAAAGACCTCGAGCGACCGTTTACCGCAGACGATCGCCGGCTTCAGCAACGCAGAGTGCAGGATGGACGAGTCTTTGGGGAGAAGCCGCACCACGATGACCGCAAGAGCCAGCAGATGGACGACGCGGTACGGCGCCAAATTGGTCTTGTCGTTCGGATCGAACACGTCGATTAATCCAGCGGGCAGAAATCCGGTGATGCCGAAACGGACGGCGAACGTGACCACGAAAGCGAAGGCCACGAAGGCGATGCTCGCGACAAGGACCGCCCGCGACCGTGCAAGGGCCTGCACCCGCGTCCGACCGCCCAGCGCCGCCCATGCACCCATTGCGAAAAGAAGCTGCCATGCGAAAGGATTGAAGTACCAGCCGCCGGACGGGTATGCCGAAAAGTTCCAACCGAAGAAACGCGCCGACAAGTAGACGATGAAGGAAGCCCCCAATGCCAAGTCCGGCGCGCGCCGCATGAGGATCAGCAGCGGCGGAAAGCCGGCCATGATCACGATATACAGCGGCAGTACGTCCAGATTCAGCGGTTTGAACTTCAGCAATAGCCCCTGAGAAAGCGTGGCGACCGGCTGCTCGATCAGTCCGGCCACGTTGAATTCGTCCAGAAGATGGGAGTGGCCGCGCTGCGCGACGTAGCCGATAGCCACCGCATAGAAAACGAACAGAAGGATGTGCGCCACGTACAGCTGCCAGACCCGACGAAGCAGAAGCGCCGTGCCGGCCAAGATGCCCTGAATCGCCATCCGCCGTTCGTACACGAAGGCCGCCGTGTAGCCGGAGATGAAAACGAAGATGTCGGCGGCATCGCTGAAGCCGTAGTTCCGGGTCGTAAGCCATGCGACGGCGTTGTTCGGAATGTGGTCGAGGAAGATCGCCCAGTTCGCGAGTCCCCGGAACAGGTCTAGACGGAGATCACGGCCTGGCCGATTCGTCTCGCCGTTGCGCATCGAGGTCATGGATTTGAGTGGTTCGTGCAAGGGACCATCCGCCTATTGTGGTGGGCGGGCTGGCAGGTCGGGCGCGCCGGCGGCGGGAGGATTGGCGTCGAGGTCTTGGATGAGCCGCTTCATCTCGGCGATCTCGCGGACCTGCGCTTCGATGATGCCGTCGGCGAGCTTACGCACGCGGGGATCCCGGATGTGGGCGCGCTCGCTGGTCATGATGGCGATCGAATGATGAGGAATCATCGCCTTCATGTAGGAAACGTCGTCCACGGTCTGCTGGCTCCGGACGAGCCAGAGCGAAGCAGCGAAGACGATGACGCCCGCGATTACGATTCCCGCATTGGCTTTTCGGCTGGGATACATCGCGAGCATGAAGGCGAGCATGATGATGGCCATGACCGCTCCCATCAGCAGCGCCATCCAAGTGCGGGTCTGGCTGTAGAATACGTGGTCCAAGGCGTAGGTGTTGAGGTACATCAGGCCGAACATTACGACCGTCGAGGTAGCGATCATAGCGCCGAAGCGGGCGTAGCTCATCTTCATCCGGTTTCTCCATCATCCATGGGTCATTGGGAGGGGAGGCCCGGGGGCCTCCCCTCGGCTCAGGCCGCCATCGCGCGGCAGCTTTCGGCGCATGCCCGGCAGGCCTTCACGCAGTCCTCCATGCCGCCGACGCGTTCGCAATCAGTGGCGCATTCGGTGCAGATCTCCGCGCATTCGCGGCATAGATGCTTGTGATGCGGAGAACTCATGAGCATGAAATGCGCGGACGTGCGGCAGATCTCGGAGCACGCCGTCATGAGCCTGAAATGCGCGGGCTCAAGGTGCTTTCCTCCGCTCTCCAGACAATGATTCATCGCCATGCCAAAGCAGGTTTGGTAGCAGCGCAGGCAATCGTCGATGCATTTCTGCATGTGTGCGTCCATCTTCATGGCAGTTCTCCAGTCTTGCCGGTCGCCGGGATGGCGACCGCTCTCGCCGGTCATTGTCCGATCGCCGGCCGGATCGTTCCCAGTACGCTCACGCACAGCAGGACCAGGAGGCCGAGCCCCTGTTCGCTGAGGACGTGCGTCCGCAATTTACCACGCCAGACATCGATGCCGCCCGTGCCGCCGCGTCCGGCGGCCTCCAGCGCCGGCACCAGCCAGAACCGGTTGGCCGCCGCAAGCGCGAGCATTCCCGCGAAGAAGGCCAGCTTGGCCATGAGTATCTGCCCGTAGGCGCTGTTCATCAGGCTCGACACCGATCCGACGAGGAGCCAGCTGTTCACCAAGCCGGTGCCGACGAGCGTCGCCACGGCGGCGTAGCCCATGCCGGAGAAACGCATCAGCACCCCGTCGACGTCAACGGCACATGGAGCGGGTTTAATCCCCGCATAGCCGAGCAGTATGAACCCCAGCGGCGCCAGTCCCCCGAGCCACGCGCCCGCGGCGAGGAGATGCGCCGCGTCGGCTGCGATGTGCAGCACGCTCTGCCATCCCTCTTCGATCTGGGCATGGCCCGCACCGGCGAGCGAGGCAAGCAGCCCCGCCGCGAGGGAGGACATCAGGAGATCACGCCACACCGTCGACCGCGACGGCAGCAGAAGCGCGGCTGCGACGATGACGACCGCGAGAACCATCCGCGCCGTCCAAACGACGCCGAAGCCGGTATCATGCAGCACGGACGAGAGAACCTCCGGATCCGCGACGTCCGCGAGAGCGCCGCTCATGTTGGCCACGGAGAAGCAGAACCATGCGAGACCGCTGATCAGAGCGAGGAGCGCCGACCACGACAGGACCTTGCCCCTCCAGCGGCCGAGCATCTCAGGCTCGGCGCCCGCGTAGGCATAGGCGTAGAGCGGAAAAAACGCCGCCCCGGCCAGCGTGGTCGATGCCGCATAGTGCAGGAAACGTGCGACGACGAGCCCGAGATCGATCATCAGCGCGTCACGCCGAAGGAGTAGCTGCCCTTCACCTTGTGTGTGTCGTCGGACACCGCGTGCCATTCGACCTTGTAGTCGCCGGGCGCCAGCTCATCCTTCAGGGGCACGATCATCAGCTTCTTGTTGGTGGGATCGGTCGTCGCCTTTCCGGTCGCGACCGCCTTTCCGGCCTGGTCCTTCAGTTCGATCCCGGAGAATTGCGGGATGACGCTCTCGTTGAACAGGATTCGGATCTGCTTCGGCGAAGGAGACGACTTCCCTGCGGCGGGTTCCGCCGATTGGAATTCGGGGTGGGCGTACGCGACGCCGGTGCCGAAGGTTGTGACGATCAGCGTGACGGCGGCTAACGAGGTCTTCTTGAACATTGGTATTCCTTCGGTGATGCAGAGTTGGTGTGCGGATTTCAGTGGACGTCCAGAACGAGCATGAGGCCTCCGCCGCCCTTCTCTTCGACGTTGTTGTTGGCGGTGTGGTGGGGGATATGGCAGTGCACCAGCCACTTGCCTGGCCTTCGCGCGGTCCAGACGACGTCGTAGCGCTGGCCCGGCCCGACGTTGACGGTGTCCGCCTGGTATTTCGCGCTCTCGTTCAGCGTCACTCCGTCCACGGCCACGACTTGGAACGGGCCGCCGTGGACGTGCATCGGATGCACGAAGTTGTTGTTGGTGCCGATGAAGCGGATCTTGATGGTCTGGCCGACCTTCATCGGAACGGTATCGGTCGAGGGATACGCCTTGCCGTTGATTGTGAAGTAGTTGGGCAGCGCACCTTCCATCAGCATGGCGGGAAACGTCCGCCACTCCCGCTTCAGCCATTCCTGAAGCTGGACCGTGTAGTCGATGTCGGCCTTGGCCTCCGCCGACGGATCCTTTGGCGAGATCAGCAGCGCGCCGTAGAGCCCGAGCGCCTGCTGTCGGTCCGGATGGTCGTGGCTGTGGTAGAAGTAGGTCCCGCTCTGGGCGACGTCGAATTCGTAGGTGTAGGAACCGCCCGGGGGGACGGGATCCTGCGTGACCTTCGCCGGTCCGTCCATTTCGTTGGGAACGATCAGACCGTGCCAATGCACCGTCGTGCTTTCCGGAAGAGCATTGTGGAAATTGATCCGGACGTGCTCGCCCTCGGTGAGCTGGAGCCGCGGCCCGGGCACCTGGCGGTTGTACGCGTATGCGTCGACCGCGACGTTCGGCAGGATGTTCCAACGGATGATCGAAGCCTCGATGTCGAAGACCTTGATGCCGTTCTCGACGCGGGGCTGGAGGACCTGGTCGCCCTTCGCGTCGGGCGGAGCCGTGTACGTTACCTGCCTGGGCTTCACCGCGGCCATGTCCTTCATGGCCTCGCCGGGCAGGTCGAACGTGTTGATCATTCCGGGCGGCATGATCGCGCCATCGACATCGCGGGCGCTCAGGCCCAGATTCACCGAAAACCCCGGAACGATCATCCCGGATATGAGCAGAAATCCCGTGACGCCCGCGAGCGCGGCCAGCTGAGGGCGCGTGGCATCGCCGCCCATCGCATGGCCGCCGCCTTCTTTCATCTTGCCGTGGTCCATTCCCTCCATAGCGGGCATCGCTGCATGACTTGCGTGGGCTTTCGATGCCTTGCCGGCGCGTACCGTCATCAGGCCATGCTTGATCTTCTTCTTCACCATCCAGACGTTGAAGGGGTACGCGGTAGTGAAGCCGACCATCACGCCGAGGGACATCACGCCCCAGAACACCAGCTCGAGCGGATCCATCGCGCGCATGTCGCGACCCATCATCAGGAAGCTCATGGCCGGCGCCATGCCGGCCATCATCGCGTTCATGCTGATAAACTCGGGGACGAAGCTCTTGCGGACGTTCTCCCAGTAGGTCCCGCCCATCATCTTCTTCATGAACAGGGACTGGAAGACGAACAGTCCGAACGAGAAGCCGGCGACGTATTCGACGATCAGGTCGATCCACATCGGCAACCCGAGCGAGGCCGTGACGACGGCCGCGAGAATGATGCCGGTCGCGTCGCCGGCGACGCAGTGGATCGTGCTGCCGACGCCCTGCTTCCACAGCGGCGACGTGAATTCTTCGTGCTCACCCGGCGTCGGCTCCTTGTCCGCGAGGACGTAGAGTAGCAGCCCGAACGGCCCCATGTAGAGCGTGACCAAAATGAATCCCCATTTCATGACGGTCGGCTCGGGGTTGCCGTTGAACTGGTCGTAGGCGACGTACGCCGTCGACCCGGCCGCGAGGACGAACCATGCGATCAGATAGTAGTCGTAGGGCAGTGCGATCATGGCGTCCTCGCGGATTGCGGTTAGGGTCGGCTACGGGTCAGTGCTTGCTGATCCACTCCTCGAGCATCTTCTGCTCCTCGCTCTGTTCCTTGATGCCCTTCTCGGCCATCTGGCGGATCATCGGATCCTTGGTCTCCTTCAGGACCGTCTTGGACATGTCGATCGCGCCCTGGTGATGCGCCACCATCATCTTGGCCCAGGCCTTGGTCGGGTCGGGGTCCATCCCCTTCATCATCGCCGCGTCCATCTTCTCCATGGACGCCTTGTATTCCTTCTCGGCACCCTGGGCCCGGGCCAGGCCGGGGGCGGCCAGAACGAACAGAAGGGCTGCGGCGGAAACGTAGTTGCGAAGTATAGTTCGTGCGGTACTCGTCATGACATTTCTCCATTGTTGAAACGACGCCTGCCGAAACGGCAGCAGCAAATGGTTTGTTCCGCGCCGCGACCAGCAAACTCCACCGTCGATTTCGCCGCTTCAGAACGCAGAAATACGTCGCGCGGCGCGGCGCGCGTGCTCTCGGATCGTCGGAAAAACAGGGCCAGCGCTCAATATCTCAAGCAATCGAATTCGGGTTCGGCGACGGAACGAGGCGGGCGCACCTCGCGGATCGCGGCACGCAGGTCCATCCAGACGCGCGGCGCAGCAAGGATTCGCTTTGGCGCGTTCATGACCGCCATCCGATGCGTTCGAGTTTCTCTTTCCAAAACGGGCTCGCGGTCGCGAAAACGTTGTATCCCACCCATGCGTGGCGCTTGATGCGGTCGAGAACGAACAGGTCCCGCAGCCGGACGAAACTTGCCGTCGCGGCATCGAAGACGTACAGGCGAAGCGACGTTTTGCTCATCAGATGCCGCGAAACGAGATGCCGGCGGTCCGCGCCGTGCTCCTCGCAGATGAACACAGCATCTCCCGCCGAGAGCAGCTCGGCGCCCCGGAGCGCTTCAATCTCGACGCCCTCCACGTCGAGCTTCACGACCACCGGTCGGGCGGGTTCGATCGCACCTTCCGTCATGAGGCCGTCGAGCGAGACGGTCCGGACGGCGTCGGGATCGCCGGCGCCGGCGCGCGCCGTGCCAAAGGCTTCGTGACGGTCGCCGGTGATGCGGACGAAGCCGCCGGGCGCGCCGCCGATCGCGGCGTGGATGCAGCGGAAGCGGCAGCCGTTGAGCCTGGAGTTGAATTCGAGACGCGACACGTTCGGCGCGGAGGCCTCGATCGCCAGAGCATCGTGCGCGCCGAAAGGTCTGCTGGACGCGAGCACGGACCAGTATCCGAAGTTGGCGCCGCCATCGACGAATACGTAGTCGACGTCTGACACGCCGCGCAGAAAGGTCTCGATCTCAGCTTCGTAGACGTACCGTCTGTTGAGCAGGCGGCTCCAGTAGCCGTCCGCGAAGGGCATGGAGAAGACGGCGTCGGAATTAAGCCGGATTGCGATGTCGCCGGGTGCGACGGCCGAGGACACGACGTTGCAGCCGAGCCGATACCCGCGGTGCCCGAACCGCGCCGTTGCCGCCGATCCCGCCTGCAGCGCGGCCACCGCCAGTCGCTCGACGAGGCGCGCGCCGCTCAGCCGTCCGGTTTCGCGATCGTACGCAAGCGTCCGTCCTGCGGAGGCCGGTCCTTCGTTGCGCGGAGATGCATCCATGCCGTGTCCTTCAGCGCTTCGACCCGGAGCTGCGGCGCCGGCGGGCTCGCCGGCGCGCGCAAACCGTTCGTGCCCTACTTGCTTTTCTGGATCTTGGTAATGGCGATGCCGTCGCTGCCGCGCTCGGCCGTGAACTGGACCTTGTCTCCGACCTTCACCTGCTTGAGCATCGCCGGATCCTGGACCTTGAAAACCATCGTCATGCCGTCCTCTTCCATGCCGAGGTTCTTGATCGCGCCGTGCTTGAGCGTGATCTTCTTGGCGGTCTCGTCGACCTTCTTCACTTCGCCGTTGACCATCGCGTCCTGCGCGAAGATTGCCGACGAAAACAGAAGCGAGAACGCGAGGGTGGCGGCTGCGAGTCTGTTGGTGGTCATTTTGTTTTCCTTTCGTGGGTTGCTACTTGACGACGACGTTGCCGACCATGCCCGCTTCGCGGTAGCCGGGTATCAGGCACGCGTATTCGAACTCGCCCGCCTTGCTGAACTTCCAGACGATTTCACCCGTCATCTTCGGAGCCAGCTTCGCGGCGTTCGGATCGTCGTGCTCCATGTCGGGATTCTTCGACATGGAAACGGCATGCTTCAGATTCTCCTCGGTCGTCCCGAGGACGAATTCGTGTTCGAGCTCTCCGCCGTTGCGCAGCACGAACTTGACCTGATCGCCCTTGCGGACCTCGATCTTCGCGGGCGTGAACAGCATTTTTCCGTTCGCCTCCGTCATCGTGATCTGCACGATCTTGGCCGGCTTCTTCGCGTCGCCGGGCTCGCCGGTCGTGAAGACCTCGTCGTGCTTCGCGTGTCCGGCATGATCGCTCTCGGCGAGGACGGGCGCCGTGTGCAGCAGGAGCGCCAGCGTTGCGGCTCCTGCGAATGACATAGATTTCATCGGTTGCTTCCGTGTTCCGGTTTGCTGGTGTCGGGCGGGAAGTCACATCCCCTTCATTCCTTTCATCCCCTTCATGTCCATGCCCTTCGTCTGCTGCGGGGCGGCGGACTTCGCCTTTGCCTTCTCGTTGGTCTGGCGCGGCGCATCCTTCTGCGGCGCCTCGACTTCGTAGGCGACGGTGCCCTGCGGGTGCTTGTACGGGCCGGGGTCCCGGTAATCGTCGCGGGCGAGGCCCTCGCGGATCTTCATGACGGTGAACATGCCACCCATCTCGATCGGTCCGAACTGCCCTGAGCCCGTCATCATCGGCAGCGTGTTGTCCGGCATCGGCATCTCCATCTCGCCCATCGCCATTCCCGTCGTTCCCATCGCCATCGCGTCCGGCGCCAGCTTTCCAACGGCCTTCGCAAGATCCTTCTTCGAAACGCCGATCATGTTCCGAACATTGTGACCCATCGCGTTCATGGTGTGATGCGACTTGTGGCAATGGAACGCCCAGTCCCCTGGATTGTCGGCGATGAAGTCGAAAACCCGAACCGCACCGACAGGCACGTCGGTGGTGGTCTCCGGATACTGGGCGCTTTCGGGCACCCAGCCGCCGTCAGTGCACGTGACGGCGAATTTGTGGCCGTGCAGATGGATGGGATGATTGGTCATCGTAAGATTGCCGATGCGGACGCGCACCCGATCGCCCAGTCGGACAATCATCGGATCGATGCCGGGAAAGACCCTGCTGTTGAACGTCCACATGTTGAAGTTCGTCATCTCCGACACCTTGGGGAGATAGGTGCCGGGATCGATGTCGTAGGTGCTCATGATGAAGACAAAATCACGATCGACGGGCCGGAAGGAGCGGTCGCGCGGATGCACGACGATCATGCCCATCATTCCCATCGCCATCTGGACCATTTCGTCCGAATGAGGGTGGTACATGAACGTTCCGCTATATTTCATCTCGAATTCGTAGACGAAGGTCTTTCCGACCGGAATGTGAGGCTGACTCAAGCCACCGACGCCATCCATTCCGCTCGGCAGGATAACGCCATGCCAATGCACCGTGGTCGGTTCGGGAAGCCTGTTCGTGACGAAGATGCGGATCTTGTCGCCTTCTACGCACTCGATCGTCGGCCCCGGTGACTGACCGTTGTAGCCCCACAGATGCGCCTTCATGCCTTCGGCGAATTCGCGTTCGACCGGTTCGGCGACCAGATGAAATTCCTTCCAGTCGCCGTTCATCCGCCACGGCAATGTCCAGCCGTTCAAGGTGACGACTGGATTATAGTCGGGACCGCTCGACGGGTGCAGCGGCGGCTGCATCGTCGCCTTCTCCATGGTGGGCGCCTCGGGAATGTTAGCGGCGTGCACCCGGCCGCCGACGACGACGGTACCGGCCAGGGCGGCAGTGTTTAGAAAGCCTCTACGGGAAAGCATGTTCAAGTCCTTCTATTCAGCCGCCGGCTCTGGCGGTCTTCGCGGTCCGGGTCTGCTGCGGTGCGTCCGATCGACCGCCGCCGTTGACGACGGTCTGCAGCTCTGATTGCGCCGTCCAGAAATCGCGCTTCGCCTCGATTGCGGCGCGCAGGGCGGCTATGCGCTGCCTGGCCTCCGTCAACAATGCGAACACGTCGTCCTGCATGCTGCTGAAGCGAAGCTGCATCTCGTTGGAGATGATCTCTCGCAGCGGAAGGACCTCGCGTTGATAGTGGCCCGCGATGTCGTACGCCGACCGATAGGTCTTGTAGGCGTCGCGCGCCTCCGAACGGACGTTCACCGCTCTTTCCGTCAAGAGGTTGAAGGCCTGATTGTAGGTCTCGACGGCTTGCCGGACTCGGACTTCTCCACCATCGAAGAGAGGGATCTGGAACTGGAGATCGACTCCGCGCTCCGTGGCGGCGCCGCCGGCATCGGACGTCTTCTTGTTGATCCCGGCAATATCCAGCAGTGTCACGAACCGGCTTGCCTCACTGAGCTTCAGACTCTTGGCGAGAGCGACCAGTTCGAGACGTGCGATCTGCAGGTCGACGCGACGCTCGACGGCATCGACCTCGATGCCGGGAAGCGGTTGTGGCCGACGTGGCAGCGCCGGAAGCTTCATCGGGATGCGGAATCCCAGGTCTCCGTCCCACAGTCCAGCAAGCCGGATCAGACGCTCGCGCGAACTCGCCGCCTCCTGCCGTACCAGTGCGAGCTCCGCCGTTATCTCGGCGTAAAAGACCTGTTCTCGCGCCTGGTCGAGCTTGTTCAACGCTCCGGTCCGACCGAGCTTCGATGCGAGCTGGGCCGTGGATTCGGCCGTGGACTTGGCATCTGTGAGGAGTAGAACAAGCTCGTTGGCGGCGACCGCGCGGAAGTACGCGAGCCGCACATCGGCAGCCAGTCGGAGCGTTTCCTCCGCTGCCCGGAGCTGCGCCTGACGGAAACGCTGTCGCGCGATCTCGGAACGTACCGGAAGCGTTGCCAACGCAAGAATGTCCGCCACGATCCTGCGTTCCAATTCGACAACCCCGGAGCCCGCGATGCGTGAAACGGAGAAGGTGGGATTCGGCGGCAGGCTTTCCGCCACCAGATCCGTTTCGGCAAGCGCCAGTTCGTTGTATGCCGCCTGAAGGCCGCGGTTGCTGAGCAGTGCTATCTGGACGGCGCTATCCACGGTGAGCGTTCGTCGTAGCAGGCCCTTGACGGCGCCGTCGGCGCGTACCGCGTCGTCCTGCGTCCTGATCGAGATGACGTCCTTCTTGATGGTCTCGCCGGCGACCCCGGCGACCACGCCCATACCGGCGTCCGGCGAAAAGGTGGCGCATCCGGAGAGGAGGAGCGAGGAGAACAGGACCGCCACCGCTGCGGGCTTGGAACCGCGGCGGGCGACGAACGGACGGTGGGCGTGACGCGTGCTGGACATGTCTCGCTCCTACCGGTCGGATTTCGGCGCCGGAGCGGCGCGGTCGTTCTGTTCGCGCCAAGGCGCCGGCGCCGCCGGCCGGAGGCTGCTGTAGGGAGCGACGGTCGAGCGGTAGCCTACCCCCGCTACCCTGGCCGAAGGATCGGCCGGGTCGGCGCCCACCAAGGGCACTGTCGTCGGCAGACAGCCTCCTAGAGTGAGGGTGCCGAGGGATACGGCGGCGAGCATCGCCGGTCGTGAACGGAATACACCAGCGGCCACCGAGCGAACGGCGGCGAGCTTCGCCCCAAACTGCGTGAACATGTTCGTTTCCTGAAATGACGGTGGACAACAGGCGCGTCATCCCTCTGCAGGGCACGCACCGAGTCTAGACGTTCAGATCAGCCGATGGGGGGACGGTACTGCACGGCCGGCGCATTGTCGGCGGTGGCGCGATAGCTGGTCGCGATGCGGACCAAGGTCGGCATCGGAGGCATCGCGAAATCGACCAGCGAAGCAGGCATCGCCGTGACGCACATCAGGGCGCAGCATTGGCCGCTGGTGGTGTGAGGAGCCTTCTTCGCCGGCATGCCATCGCCGTCCATATCGTCGGACATCGTCATCATGTCTGCCGCGTCGGACATCGACGCCGGCTGCGCGGAAGCATGGTCGTGCTGCTGCCCGTCGAGATGGGCGTGCATCGGCTGGACGGCTTCGTCGTGCATGTGCATCGAGCCGGACATGCCCTCCATGGTCAGGCAGTGGGCAGAGGCGTGTTCGCCCGGCAGGGCGTAGGACAGGGTCGGCGCCAGGATGCAAAGCATATAGACGAGGGCGACGATCCACCCTGCCTTCAGCCTACGTTTCCTGGTGAGCCTGACGAGCATACGGTTCAGATGCCTTCGGGTGTTCGCGTCGATCGGCGGAGCCTATCCGCGAAATTCCAGAACGCCAAGGCGAATTGCAAACGTGTCATCGTTCGGCCCTTCCGACGACGGCCATCAGTTCGGCGATCTTCTGGCGCTGGTCGGCCTTGTCGCCGCTCGCGATGGCGTGCTCCACGCAATGAGAAACGTGGTCTTTGAGCACTTCTTCCTCCACGCGGCGCAGCGCGGCACGGACCGCGGAGATCTGCGTCACAACGTCGATGCAGTATCGGTCCTCTTCGACCATCTTCGACAGGCCACGGACCTGCCCCTCGATCCTTCCGAGGCGTTTCTTCACCGATGTCTTGATGTCGTCGCGCATGCGGGAGATGTACCCCTACTGGGTACAGGTTGCAAGGGGGCGAAGCAACGGTACCGGACAGGTATGAGCGATCTCCGGTCATCGGTCCGGATTCGGAACGCGCAGGTGTTGCCGGGCAAGGTTGTTGCCGTGCGGCAGGTCCGTCCGCGGCTGCCCCGCTTGGCTCCGGTGAGCGACAGGTTCGCGCGCCTGACTCCGCGGCGCTCAATCGGGTTTCCGGATGGAGAGGGGTTGTTCGCGCTGCGTCTCCGAGGTCCGCGACGGACTCATTACGGCATCCCTTGTTTCATCCTCGCCTTGGACGTCGGCCGCGCACGCATTTCGACGAAGCATCTTGATATCCTAGCGCATTGGGCGCATATACCCCTACAGGGTATTAGTTCTTGACCTGGAGAAAGAAGATGTCGGAGGCGAAAAAAGATGGTTCGGGTGGTTGCGGCTGTGGCTCCAGACCGCAGAGCGTAGCGACGAAGTCCGCTGCTTCCGCCTGCTGCGGCGGTGCGGCGCATGACGCGCCCGGGCACGCGTCGCACGGAAGCCAACGCAAGGACCACGCCGATACGGGCAAGGCGACCGATGCGGTCTGCGGAATGACCGTCGATCCGGACACGGCCAAGCACAGCTTCGACCATGGCGGACAGCGCTACCACTTCTGCTCCGCTGGCTGCCGCGCAAAGTTCGCAGCCTCACCCGACGCTTATTCGGCCAAGGCGGACACCGTGCAGGGAACCGGCGGCTGCTGCGGCGGAGCCGATCACGGCGGTCGCTCCCATGAAGGACATGTCCACGCTCATGACGAGGCAGCCGCCGGCACGATCGATCCCGTCTGCGGAATGACCGTCGATCCGGACACGACCCCGCACAAGTTCGCACTCGCCGGCGAGACCCATCATTTCTGCTCGGCCGACTGCCGCAGCAAGTTCGCCGCCGACCCGCAGCGATACCTGCAGAAGTCGAAGCCGGACGCGCTTGCGGTTCCGGTGGCTGAGGGCACCATCTACACCTGTCCGATGCATCCGGAGATCCGACAGGTCGGCCCGGGAAGCTGTCCGATCTGCGGTATGGCGCTCGAGCCCGAACTGGTCGGCCTAGACGACCAGCCCAACCCGGAACTCGCGGACATGTCGCGCCGGTTCTGGATCGGCATAGCATTGGCAGCGCCGGCCGTCGTTCTGGAGATGGGTGGCCACCTCGTCGGCGGACATGGTCTCGTCGAGCCGTCGCTATCGAACTGGATCCAGTTCTTCTTCGCCACGCCGGTCGTGCTGTGGGCAGGCTGGCCGTTTTTCGTCCGCGGCTGGCAATCGCTCGTCACCCGCAACCTGAACATGTTCACGCTCGTCGCGATGGGCACGGGCGTGGCCTATGCCTATAGCGTGGTCGCGACGGCGGCGCCGGGGGTCTTCCCGCCCGCGTTCCGCGGCCATGGCGGCGCCGTGGCGGTCTACTTTGAGGCCGCCGCCGTCATCACCGTCCTCGTCCTGCTCGGGCAGGTGCTCGAACTGCGGGCGCGTGAGGCGACGTCGGGCGCCATCAAGGCGCTGCTCGATCTCGCTCCCAAGACCGCGCGGCTGGTGGACGATACGGGCGAGGACCACGAAGTGGCGCTGGACAGCCTGAACGTCGGTGACAGGCTTCGCGTTCGCCCCGGCGAAAAGGTGCCGGTGGACGGCGTCATGACCGAAGGTCGCTCTTCGCTCGACGAATCGCTGGTAACGGGCGAATCCATGCCGGTCACCAAGGAGGTCGGCGCGAAGATCATCGCCGGGACGCTCAACCAATCCGGCGGCTTCGTCATGCAGGCCGAAAAGGTCGGCCGCGACACCCTGCTTTCCCAGATCGTGCAGATGGTCGCTCAGGCGCAGCGGTCCCGCGCGCCGATCCAGCGATTGGCTGACCAGGTCGCCGGGTGGTTCGTGCCCGCGGTCATCGTCGTGGCCGTTGCGGCCTTCACCGCCTGGGTCTGGTTCGGCCCAGAGCCGCGCCTTGCCTATGGCCTCGTCGCGGCGGTGAGCGTGCTGATCATCGCCTGCCCGTGCGCGCTCGGCCTCGCGACCCCGATGTCGATCATGGTCGGGGTCGGTCGCGGCGCGCAGGCCGGCGTGCTGATCAAGAACGCAGAAGCCCTGGAGCGCATGGAGAGGGTCGACACGCTGGTCGTCGACAAGACCGGAACGCTCACAGAGGGGAAGCCGAAGGTCGTTTCCATCATTCCCGCACCGGGCTTCGACCAAAGCGAGGTGCTCAGGCTCGCAGCCAGCGTCGAGCGGTCGAGCGAGCATCCGCTGGCCGACGCCATCGTCCGCGAGGCGAAGGAGCGCAACCTCAATCTCGCGGCCGTCACGGACTTCGATTCTCCGACCGGAAAGGGCGTGACAGGCAGGATCGACGGCAAGGTCGTGACGTTGGGCAACGCCAAATTCATGAACGCGTCCGGGGTAGACACCTCGTCGCTGGAAGGCCGTGCCGAAACGCTTCGCGGCGATGGCGCGACGGTCGTGAATATTGCGATCGACGGAGCACTCGCCGGCATCCTCGCCATCGCAGATCCAGTGAAGGCCACCACGCCGGACGCGCTGAAGGCGCTGGCGGCCGAAGGCATCAGGGTCATCATGCTGACGGGCGACAACCGCACCACGGCCATGGCGGTCGCGAAGCGCCTTGGCATCGCAGAGGTCGAGGCGGAAGTCCTGCCGGACCAGAAGAGCGCGGTAGTGAAGAAGCTGCAGAAGGCCGGGCGGATCGTCGCGATGGCGGGGGACGGCGTCAACGACGCGCCGGCCCTGGCCGCAGCCGACGTCGGCATCGCCATGGGCACCGGCACCGACGTGGCCATGGAGAGCGCCGGCGTGACGCTGCTCAAGGGCGATCTCGGCGGCATCATCCGGGCCCGCCGCCTCTCGGAGGCGACGATGAGCAACATCCGGCAGAACCTTTTCTTCGCGTTCATCTACAACGCGGCGGGCATTCCGATCGCCGCGGGGGTCCTGTATCCGACTTTCGGGCTGCTGCTCTCTCCGATCATCGCGGCGGCAGCGATGGCGTTGTCCTCCGTGACGGTGGTGGGGAACGCGCTGCGTCTACGGGCGACCCGCCTCTAGGCGACAGCCACGCACATCGGTACGGGAGAAGAGGATTCCTACGAAGCGCCGGAGGTCGGTCTTCCCAGACCGCCACACCGGAACGCGAGCGACGTGGCCTTGGCAAAATGCACCGTCTGTCGTCGATCTGACGAAAGGCGGTGTGAACCCTTTGGGAGTCTTTGATCCATCAAACGTGCAAAACCGGCTCCTCGTTTCTGATCGCCTCGTCGTCGACCTGGATCGTGACGTGATCGATCTTGAAGTCGTCCTTCATCAGACGGCGCGCCTCCTGCAAAGCTTCCCTTCCTTTCGACAGATCCTCCACCACCAGGTGACAGCTCATCGCATCGAAGCCGGACGTGACGGTCCATACGTGGAGGTCATGCACGGCGACGACGCCGGCGATAAGCTTCAGCTTCGCTTCGAGCGTACCTACGTCGACATTCGCCGGAGTGCCCTCCATGAGGATGTGCGTCACCTGTCTGAGCAACCCGAGCGTCCGGGGCACGATGAACAGTCCGATCCCCGCTCCGATGATCGGATCGGCCAGAACCCATCCTTTCCAAATCATGAGGAGGGCGGCCACGATGACCCCGATGGAGCCAAGCATATCACCGAGCACTTCGAGATAGGCGCCTCGCACGTTGAGGCTTTCCGACGATCCGCCCATCAGAAGTCTCATGCTGATCAGATTCACGATTAGTCCGCCCGTCGCCACGATCAGCATAGGTCCGCCGAGGACTTCGGGCGGCGCCAAAAACCTCCGATAGGCTTCGTAAAGAATGTAGACCGTCAGCAGAAGCAGCACGACGGCGTTGGCCAGCGCCGATAGCACCTCCATCCGAAGATACCCGTAGGTTCGTTGCGGGGTCGCTTCCTTCGCCGCGAAGCGGATGGCGACAAGCGCAAGGGCCAGTCCGCCCACGTCGGTCAACATGTGGGCGGCGTCCGCCAGAAGAGCGAGGCTACCGGTAATAAGCCCTCCGACCACCTCGGCCAACATGTAGGTCGCCGTGAGGCCCAAAGCCCAAGCGAGCCGCGTGGCGTGCTTTGCGGCCGCCGTTCCAGTGGTTCCACCGCCGTGCATGTCAAATCTCCTGAAGTGAGTGGGGCGCCGCCGACGTGACCTCGGCAAGGGACTTACGCAGACTTTCGCGGAGCTCGTCCAAGAGGAAGAGGCTGACGTCGTCCAGCGATCCGTGCCCCTGCGCGAACGGCTGTTCGAGAAGCCGGACCAGGTACAGCGCGTAGACGAACATGTAGCTTATGAAGCCGAACATCATCGCCGACGCCGGATCGCCCTCAGTCTTGAGGAAGAGCATCATGATGACGATCGCGAACACCAGCGTCTGAACGAGGACGTGGACCGACGGAACGAACTCCACGCGCTGGATCTGATAGATGCGCAGCATGGACCTGCGCAGCACATCCTGCGACGTGCGCAGCCGGACGACGAAGTTGGCCGCCAATCCCATGCCTTCGAGCCGCCCGAAGATCGGAGTCAGCTTGGCTATCTCTTCCAGCACCGGAGGAATGTTCTTGTGCCCGTTGGAATGTTCGAGGCCGGAACGGAGCCGATCCAGGATCGAGAGCAGTATGCCGCGACAGGTCGCGAGATCGAACTCCGAATTGTCCGAGGCGAAGCATTCGAGGTCGCCATCGATCGCTTCGACCGAATTGCGGACGTCCGCAGGGATGCGCTCCGCCTCCTTGTAGTCGGCCAGGATGCTCGACAGCAGGAAGCCGATGATGAAAATCGCGCCGCCGATGCCGCTCGTCAGGAGCCGGTTCAGTTCGAGAAACTCCAGCCCGAAGTAATGCACGGCGGTCTTGACGCCGCCGAGCACCGTGACGACGCACGCGACGGTGAAGAACAGGCCGAATTTCTTGCGGTAGCTCAGGTTCGCGCCCCCGAGATGGAGATGCTTCAGGATCAAAGTATGCATTTCAGTATCCGTTGCTTCTTCTTGCCGGAACGAACCTTCGCCCGTCCCACACCAGAGCTTGCCGCCTCCCTCCGAGCGAGACCTCTAGGACGACCGTGCCTCGATCGTTGTTCATCCTGACGTCTTCCGCATAACCGCTGAACACGACCCGATGCCGCCCCCCCGACTCCGCGAACACCTCATGGAGACAGGCATTGCCGCGGCACAAGGATTCTCGGTTGGCGCAGGAGATGTCCTCGAAATGCAACGATACGAAGCGCTGCCCGCCGCCCTCGATCGAGACCGCGAAATAGTGACCCGCGAGAGCGCCGCTTCCGCAGGCGCGCTCGCGGCGCGAAACTTGACGACGAATGTCCGGCGGGAGTTTCTCTAGGTGCTCGGCCGCCCATGGGTTTTCCGTCGCGAAGCTCGCGGCGGCCCGGGCGGGAATCAGCAGGCCGAAGTTTGCGGCACAGATATGAAGCGCTGCGGCAAAGAAGACCGGGGCACTTTTCCCTCTCGAAATGTCCTCCAGGCTCATGGCTGCGTCCTCGGCGGCTTCAGCAGCCGGAGCGCGTTTATCGTAACCAGGACCGTGGCGCCGGTGTCGGCGAGGATCGCCGGCCAGAGGCCGGTAAGGCCGATGACCGTCGTGACGAGGAAAACCGCCTTCAACCCGAGCGCGACCGTGATGTTCTGCTTGATGTTGAGCATCGTGCGTTTCGAGAGATCGATCATCGCGGCGACGTCGGAGACCCTACCGTGAAGCACGGCGGCATCGGCGGTCTCCAGGGCGACGTCGGTGCCGCCGCCCATCGCGACCCCGACATCGGCCGCCGCGAGCGCCGGCGCGTCGTTGATGCCGTCGCCGATTTTCGCGACGACGAAGCCCTGCGCCTGGAATTCCGCGACGATCCGCTGCTTGTCCTGCGGGAGCAACCCCGCTTGCACCTCGATCCCGAGCGACTTGCCGATCGCCGTGGCGGTTCGGCGATTATCTCCGGTCAGCATGACCGTCCGGATGCCGGCGTCGGTCAGGAGTTTCAATCCCTTCGCGGCGTCGGGGCGGGGCTCGTCGCGCATTGCGATCGCCCCCGCTATCGAAGTTCCGATCACCACGATCGAAACCGTCTTGCCCTCGTCGTTGAGCGCCGCGACACGGCCTTGATGCTCGATATCCAGGATACCGATTTCGCCGGCGGCCTTGGGCGACCCGAGGAAGATCTGCCGGCTGTCGATGGTCGCGCTGACGCCCTTGCCTCCGAGCGCCTGAGATCCCGAGGCGGACGGCGAAATGATCCCCCGTTTTGAGGCTTCGGCGAGGATCGCCGTCGCCAGCGGGTGGCTGGACCCTGTCTCCAACGCCGCCGCGAGCCGCAGCACCTCGTCCTCCGGAGTGCCGAACGACAGCACGTCGGTCACGACCGGTTTTCCGGCCGTCAGCGTCCCGGTCTTGTCGAAGCATGCGAGGGTGATCTTGCCCATCTGCTCGAGGACGACGCCGCCCTTGAGCAGCAGTCCACGGCGCGCACCGGCCGACAGGCTGGCGGCGATCGCCGCAGGCGTCGAGATCACCAGGGCGCACGGGCACCCGATCAGGAGGATCGCCAAGCCCTTGTAGACCCACTCGCTCCAGACGCCGCCGAACAGCAGCGGCGGGATGACGGCGACCAGGAAGGCTACCACCACGACGCCGGGCGTGTAGTACCGGGAAAAACGGTCGATGAAGCGCTCCGTGGGAGCCTTGGATTCCTGCGCCTCCTCGACCAACCGGACGACGCGCGCGATGGTGTTGTCCGCCGCCGCGGCAGTCACGCGCACGGTCAGCAACCCATCGCCGTTGATGGTGCCCGCGAATAGGCTCTCCTCGGGACCCTTCCTAGTAGGCGTGCTTTCGCCAGTCACGGGCGCCTCGTCGACGAAGCTCTCTCCGGAGACGATGAGGCCGTCCGCAGGGATGCGGTCGCCCGGCCGGACCTGAATCATCGAACCGACTATGAGCGTGTCCGCCTGGACTTCCCGGACGGATCCGTTCTCCTCGAGCATCGCCGTCTTGGGGACCAGCTTCGTGAGGTCCTGGATGCTCGCGCGCGCGCGGCTGGCCGCGACACCTTCCAGGAGTTCGCCGATTAAAAACAGAAAGACCACGGTCGCGGCCTCCTCGGTCGCTCCAATGAAGACCGCGCCAACGGCCGCGATCGTCATGAGCATCTCGATCGAGAACGGCGTCCCTGATATTGCCGCGGCGAAAGCGCGCCGACCAATCGGGATCAATCCGACCATCATGGCGACGAGAAACGCCCATTTTTCCGTAGCCGGAGCCAGCTTCCCGATCAGGAAAGCCGCTCCCAGCGCCGCTCCGGAGGCGATCGTCAAGATGCCTTTGGAGGTCCGCCACCAAGACCCGTCGGTAGGGCCGTGATCGTGACCGTGCAAGCCCGCATCGTCATGGTCGTGAGATGCACCGCCGTTCCCGTGGGGCGCATGGACGCCCTTCTCGTCGGCAGGCGCGACGTTGTAGCCCAGAGCGGTTATCCGAGCGGCCAATGTCCCGACATCGACGCCATCGTGTCTGACGGTCACGTTTCCGGCCGCCACGGAGACGGCTACATCGGTGACTCTCGGCACGCGGCGCAGCGCGTTCTCGATCTTCACCGCGCACGATGCGCAGTCCATTCCTTCGACGCGCATCTTGATCTGGTCGTCGTGTGCGGCTTCAGTCATCGGTCTCTCCCATAATTTCTCATTTCGTACGCGTGATCTGGAACCTCTTGCCGTTCCGCCGCTCGCCGGCTCGCAGCAGTCGCCGCTGCTTGAGCGGAGCATCGATCCGCGGTTGAGATCGCCATATCCGTCATCTCGCGATCGCGGGACGCGCCTTGTTTTCTTTCGACCACTTCCGAAGGTAGGCCACGGCGACCATCGCGCAGATGCCCGCCGCGCTCACGACGAATTGGGATCTGACGGATCCATCGACGAGGTCGAGCGCGAAATACGCGACGGCCGCGAAGAACGTTCCCGCGCAGAAGACTTCAAGGGAATGCTGGCCGCTGACGATCAACGGCCGCCAGACAGGCCAGGCCAGCGCCGGCGCGTTTTCTGGAACGATGCGCGCGACGATGATCGCCAAGGCCAGGAAATGGGCGATGCGGTAAGGTGCGAGGTTGGTCTTGTCGTTCGTCGGGAAAAGGAGGTGCAGCTTCTCCGGCAGCAGCCAACCATTTCCGGTGAGTGGCGCAAGCATCACGATCGCCGAGAGAACGACGACGACAAGAGCTAGTGGCAGCACGATGCCCGAGCGCAGCGTCCGATCCAATGTGCCGCGATCGACCACCGCACACCATGCTCCGATCACGAACAGAAGTTGCCAGGCGAACGGATTGAAATACCAGTATCCGGACGGGTACCCCGGAAGATTCCAGCCGAATGACCGGGCCACCGCGTAGAGGACGACCGAGCCCGCCAAGGTGACGCCCGGTGCCTTGGTCAGCAGCCAGAGCACAAGGGGAAAAGGGGCCATCAGAGCGATGTACAGCGGCAGGACGTCCAGGTTGAGGGGGCGGTATTCGAGCAGCAGACCGTGCTTCAGAAATTCGACCGGATCGGCGATCAGGCTGCGGATGTTGTATTCGTCGAGCAGATGGGCGTGGCCGTAGCGTTGCGCGACGTAGCCGACCGCCACCACGTAGAAGACGAAGAGAAGCACGTACGCGACGTAGATCTGCCAGACCCGGCCGAGGATACCTGCCGCTGCTGCAAGCGGCCCCTTTGCTCGCAACGTCTTCGAATACACGAACGCGACCGTGAACCCCGATACGAAGACGAACAACTCCGCCGCGTCGCTGAACCCGTAGTTCCGCATGGTGAGCCACGCGACCACGTTGTTTGGCACGTGATCCAGGAAGATCGCCCAATTGGCCATGCCGCGGAACAGATCGAGACGCAGATCCCGTCCCGTGCCGCCTGATTTCGTTGCGTCGTTCATGATGTCCATCCGGAGCGCCGTCGATGCCGCCGCTCCCTCGGTTGTCGAGTTTCCGTCTCAGTTCTTGAACTTCGCCTGGCCGGACTTGCCGTCGGCGGTCTTCAGGGTGACGGTGACGGCGGACCCGGTCGCGATGTCCTTCTTAGCGTCGCCTTTAAGCGCGTTGCCTTCGGCGACGAGCGGAAGGGTCTCGCGGTCGCTGCCGGCGGTCAGCAGCGCCGTTCCCGAGAACCCCGCCGTCGATACCGGCTTCTTGGCTTCGTCGAACACGTTGAACGTGACCGTCCTGCCCTTGGCGACCATTTCGACTTCGACGCCGGCGACGTCCTCCATCGGTCCGCCGTTCGGGCCCTTTTCATGTGCGTGCTGCGCGATTGCAGGGGCGGCGAACAGCAGCGCGGTCGCGACGAGCAGTATCCTCTTCATGTAGTGGTCTCCTTCTGTGGCGTGACAGGCACCGCCTCGACTTCGGCAGGCGAAGATTCCCGGCGGAACAGGATGTAGAGCGCCGGAAGAACGAGAAGCGTCAGGATGGTCGATGAGATGATCCCGCCGATAACGACGGTCGCCAACGGACGTTGCACCTCCGCGCCGGCACCGGTGGCGATGGCCATCGGAACGAAGCCGAGCGAGGCGACGAGCGCCGTCATCAGGACCGGCCGCAGCCGGGTCAGCGCCCCTTCATGGACAGCCTCCATGATGGTCTTGCCTTCATGGCGCAGCCGCTCGATGAAGGTGATGATCACCAGACCGTTGAGCACGGCGACGCCCGAGAGCGCGATGAAGCCGATACCCGCGCTGATCGACAGAGGGATTCCCCGCAGGACCAGCGCGAAAATGCCGCCGGTCAGCGCGAGCGGCACTCCGCTGAAGACGAGGAACGCGTCTGCGGCCGATCCTAGGCTGATGAACAACAGCAGCAGGATCAGAAGCAGCGCGATCGGGACCACGATCGTGAGCCGCTGCGTCGCCGAGACGAGCTGCTCGAACTGGCCACCCCAGCCGATCCAATAACCCGCAGGCAGCTTCACCTTCTGAGCGATCTGGCTCTGGGCATCCGTCACGAACGATCCGAGATCCCTGCCACGAACGTTGGCGGACACGACGATACGCCGCTTGCCGTCCTCGCGGCTGATCTGGTTCGGACCCGGCGACACGGAAATCTCCGCGAGCTCCGACAACGGCGCGTAGCGCATCTGGTTGAGCGGCGAAGTACCGAGAACGGCTGGCTGGACCTTCGCTTGACCATCGACGGGCGGCAGCGGGATCGGAAGCGACTTCATAGCCTCGATGTCGGAGCGCCTGTCCTCCGGAAGACGGACGACGAGATCGAAGCGACGATCGCCTTCGAAGACGAGACCGGCGCTCTTACCGCCGACCGCGATCTCGACGAGGCTCTGCACGTCCGTGACGCTGATGCCAAGGCGGGCCAGAGCCTTGCGGTCGAGCTTCACGGTCAGCACCGGCAGGCCGGCGACCTGTTCGGTCTTCACGTCGGCGGCCCCCGGAACGGCCTGGAGCACCGTCTGCACCTGGCCAGCCACTTGCGCCAGCACCTCCAGATCGTCTCCGAAGATCTTCACGCCGACGTCGCTCCGAACGCCCGAGATCAGTTCGTTGAAGCGCAGCTGGATGGGCTGCGATAGTTCGTAGCTGCTGCCGGCGACCTCTCCGGAGGCCTCCTCGATCGACTTCACGACGTCCGACTTCGGCTTCTTCGGGTCCGGCCACTGGTCACGCGGCTTCAGCATCACGTAACCGTCCGAGATCGACGGAGGCATCGGATCGGTGGCGACCTCCGCGGTGCCGGTGCGAGCGAAGCTCTCCTTCACCTCCGGTATCTGAAGCAGGCGCTTCTCGAGGGCCTGCTGCATCTCCAGCGACTGGGTGAGGCTCGTTCCGGGGATGCGGATCGCTTGGATGGCGACGTCGCCCTCGTCCAGGCTGGGAATGAACTCACCGCCCATGCGCGACGCCGCATACCCGCTTGCGACCATCAGCACGACGGCCACCACGGCCACCACGGCACGGAAGCGGATGGCGAGGTCAAGCATCGGCACGTAGGACCGATGCGCCAGCCGCATGAACCAATTCTCTTTCTCCGACACCTTGCCCGTTACCATCAGAGCGACGGCGGCAGGAACGAAGGTCATCGAAAGTATGCTCGCGCCCAGAAGCGCGATCAGGACCGTCAGCGCCATCGGCGTGAACATCTTGCCCTCGACGCCCGTCAGCGTCAGGACCGGGAGGTAGACAACCGCTATGATCAGAGTGCCGAACAGGCTCGGTTTGATCACCTCGCGCGAGCCGGCGATGATCGTCTCGAAGCGTTCTTCGCGCGTGAGAATCCGCCCGCGTTTCGCCTGTTCGTGGGCGAGCAGGCGCAGGCAGTTCTCGACGATGATGACGGCGCCGTCGATGATGATGCCGAAGTCGATGGCGCCCAGGCTCATCAGGTTGGCGCTGACCTTGTTCTCGAACATCCCGGTGATCGTGAAAAGCATGGCCAAGGGAATGACCAACGCCGTCGCGATCGCCGCCTTGAAGTTGCCGAGGATGAGAAACAGGATGACGACGACCAGCAGGGCGCCTTCGACGAGGTTCTTCTCGACGGTCGCGATGGTGGCGTCGACGAGATGCGTCCGGTCGTAGATCGCCCGCACGGAGACGCCCTCGGGCAGCGACTTCGCGATCTGCTCCAGCTTGGCGGCGACGCGCTGCGCAACCGTCCGGCTGTTCTCGCCGATCAGGAGCATCGCGGTTCCCATGACCATTTCGCTGCCGTTCAGCGTGGCCGCCCCGGTACGCAGATCCTTGCCTTCCTTGACCTCGGCCACGTCGACGATCCGGACGGGCACGCCGCTGCGGGAGCCGATCACGATCTGCCTGATATCGTCGAGGTTCGCGACCTGACCCGGGGTGCGGACGAGGTATTGTTCGCCGTTCTTCTCGATGTAGCCCGCGCCGACGTTGGCGTTGTTCGCCGCCAGCGCCGCCATCACGTCGCGGAAGCTGAGGCGGTATGCCATCAGCTTGCTGGTGTCCGGAAGCACGTGGAATTGCTTCTCGAAGCCGCCGATCGTGTTCACCTCGTTCACGCCGGTGACGTTCCGGAGCTGCGGTTTGATGATCCAGTCCTGCACCGTCCGCAAATCCGTCGGGCTGAACGGCTGGCCCTCGGCATTCTTCGTGCCCGGCTTGGCTTCGACCCTGTAGAGATAGATCTCGCCTAGGCCCGTCGAAACCGGCCCCATCGCCGTCTCGATTCCGGTCGGAAGAACGTCTTTCACCCGCTGCACCCGCTCGTTGACGAGCTGCCGCGCGAAGTAGATGTCGATTCCGTCCTTGAAGACGATCGTCACCTGACTGAGGCCGTAGCGGGACAGCGAGCGGGTGTTGACCAGATTCGGCAGGCCGCCCATCGCCGTCTCGATGGGGAAGGTGATGCGCTGCTCGACTTCGAGCGGCGAATAGCCCGGCGCGTTGGTGTTGATCTGCACCTGGACGTTCGTGATGTCGGGGACGGCGTCGATCGGAAGCCTGCTGAAATTCCAGGCGCCGAACGCGGCCATGAGCAGGACGCAGATCATCACCAGCCACCGCTGACGGACCGAAAAGGCTAGGATGGCATCGATCATAGCGGGGCTCCGGAAACGAAATGCCGCCGGTCCCCGCCGGCGGAGAGCAGAGGCTGAAATGCGAGGTCGCGCTGCGTCGACGCGCTGAGGCGGGGCTTAGTGCTCATGACCGGCGCTGCCCTTTCCGAGTTCCGCCTTCACGATGAAGCTGTTCTTGGCGGCGTACTTGTCGCCCTCCAGAAGGCCGAACACGATCTCCACGTTTTCAGGATCGCGGGCGCCGATCTCGACGTCCCGAGCTTCGAACTTGTTACCGTTCCGGACGAAAACGACGTTCCGACTCTCCACCGACTGGATCGCAGCCGCCTTCACGGCCACCGGGACCTTCTTTGCGGACAAGATCAGTCGGGCCGACACGAACAATCCCGTACGCAGACGGAGGCCTTCGTTCTGCACGACTGCACGCACCAGCGCGCTCTGGGTGTCGCTGCTTCCGACCGGCGAGACGTAGGAGATCTTGGACTCGATCGGCTTTCCCCCGTCGCCGACGTCGATGACGACGGGATCGCCCAGCTTCACGCGCGACAGGTCGCGGCGGTAGACGGACAAGTCGACCCAGACGGTCGAGATGTCCGCGACGATGAAGGAAGGCTTCTGCTCGGAAGCGTACTCTCCGAGCGAAATCTGGCGGTCGATCACCGTTCCGGAGATCGGAGCGCGCATTTCGTACGTCGTAAGGCTCTGGTTGCTCTCGATCTTGGCGAGAAGTTCGCCTTTCTCGACCGGATCGCCGATGCGCTTCTTGATCTCCCGGACGACGCCGGGAAAGCGCGGCGTGACCTGTACCAGCATTTCCTGATTGGGCTGGATGATGCCGTTGAGAACGATCGAGTCGTTCAGCGTCGCCTGCGAAGCGGAAAGTATCTCGATGTTTGAAGACGCGACCTTCGCGTCCGCCATTTCGACGACGCCTTCCTCCTCATGTCCCTTCTCTTCTTGCTTGGATTCCTTCGCCGCCGGCTCGGACGGTTTTTGCGGCGAGGCGGCATATACGCCGGCTCCGACGGCGAAGGCGGCGAGTGCGCCGACGATCATGACGACAGGCTTCTTCATCGTGCGCTCTCCCGCGCCAGTGCGAATGGATTGCCGACGAGACCTTCGATGATCGCGACGGCGACGTGGAAGTTCTGCTGGGCCTCCTGCTCGCGCAGGCGTGCCTGGGCGACGCTGGCCTGGGCGTCGAGGACCTCAAGCAGCGTGAAACGGCCCTGGCCGTATCCTTCGAAGATGGCGTCGGACGCCTGACGCGACTTCGGAATCGCCGACTCCCTGAGGATGGCCAGTTCGCGCAGCGATCCCTGCAGGGTGTCGTAGGCCCGCCCCGCCAGCACAATCAGCGTGTTGCGGTTGGTCTCCCGTTCGGCACGCGTCTTCGCGAGACTTTCCTGCGCCGAAAGGATGTTGCCCTGGTTCTGATCGAACACCGGGATCGCGACCGTGACGCCCAGCCGGACGGCATCGTCGCCGGTGTCATTGAAATGCCGCCACCCTGCGTTGACGCGGACGTCCGGATATGGACGAAGCCTGGCGATCAGAAGTTCGGCGTTGCGCTGGGCATACACGGCCGTCCAGCGCACCAATTGCGGATTGGCGTCGATCGCCGCAATCACGGCGCCGAAGGACGGCGGGCGCCCTGTGGCATCGAGACGGCCGGAGACGGCCGAAAATTTCGGCGCCGCATCACCCATCAAGACGGCCAGTTCCCGTCGCAAAGTGGCGAGAAGCGACCGAACGCGTTCGCGGTCAGCTTTGACCAGTGCCGACGCCACTTCGGCACGACCGATCTCGGCGACCGACGAGGCCCCCGCGTCCACACGCCGCTGCAGAAGGGGCGTAATCCGGTCGATTTCGGCTATCTGCTCGTCGAGGATCTGGATCCGGCGCTGCGCGCCGAGCACGTTGAGGAACGCGCCGGCGGTTTCCGCGAGCACTTCCAGTCGGATGGCCTTGCGCTGGATCGATGCCGTCTCGACGCCCGCCTGCCCGGCTGCGATGCGAGCGTCGCGCTTGCCGAACAGCTCGAAAAGCTGGCTGATCTGCAACGTCGTCTCGGCAGAACGCGTCCCGGTGAAATGACCGGAACCGAACGAGTTGTCCTGTTCATAGGACAGTTCCGGATTGATGAGCGCGCCGGCCTGGATACGTTGGCCGGAGGCGATGCCCACGTCTCGCTCGGCGGCGGTCAGCCGTGGGCTGGTGGCCAGCGCACGCTGCAGCGCGGTCTTCAGCGTGATGGTCTGCGAATGCGACACGCTCGTCAGCCAAGGGCTGATCAGCAATGCCGACGCGCACGCGATGAGCGTGGCGGCGCTTCTAATGGACATGAAATGGAACCTGAAGAACGGCCGAGTCTAGGCGCTCGCGCGCCCGGCGAATGCGTTCAGGTCAGGATCCTGGGTGGCGGGGTGTCCAGTCGCGATCGGCCCGCGATCAACACGGATGCGACCGCAACGACTGGTTCGGCAGGCAGGGCGGACGGTACGGCGGCGACGGAGGGCGCCGGCATCACGGCGGAAACGCAAGTCGGGCAATGATCGCACATTGCGATGCTGCTTTTTTCCCCGTTGTCAGTAGTGTCGGAGACGTTCTCGATCGCGAAGCTCGAAGCGACCGCCTGATCGAAGCACGCGATGTTGTGTGCGATCCCTACGAAAAGGTAGACGAACGCAAGCATCGCCAGCAACGAGCGGCGTATACCGCGCGGTTGCTTAACCTTGGATGCTTGATCGATCGAACGTCCCATTTTGGCTGCATAGCAGATCGCAAAACCGAACACTATCACAAAACGGCGGATTTTCGTGACGTTCCGGCTGGCAAGCACGACGTTAGTCTGCTGTTTGCTACACCTGCATGACCGCACTCGAGCAGGTCGTGCACGCTGCCAGACGCCGATAGGGCCGCAGTCCAGGCGCCGAAAGTTATGTCTTGAAGCCATGCGTGCTCCGCAAAGTATCCCCTGCGCGCCGTACCGACCGTCTCTATCATCGGCCCCAAAAACCCGCCTCGATGGCCGAGCACACCGACATCAATCGCATCGTAGGGCGAATTGGTCATCCTGAAGGGCAATTCGGTCAGGTCGACGAGCGCCGCTGGCCGGCGGCTTGTAGCCACGACCTCCTTTGGGTCACTGGGTCCGTGAGCATCTCATCATCGGCCATACGCTAGAAGTGCAGCTTCCTTCCGGTTTCCAGGTCTCCACCATCCTGAATCGTGGTCTCGCAAGAGGCCAGCATCTGCTTCACCGGTTAGCTGCCGGGATGCTGGGTTGTTCGGATGACTAGAGTTTGGGGCCGATTGACCGCGGCGCGATCGCGGCCAGGATGTCGACTACGGAAGTCGCCATCGTGCTTCGGTCGAACGCTTCTTGGAGCGCCTCCATCGACAGCTGTTCGAGCTGCTGCGGCAGATCGTCCGGGACCTGGCCGGCGAACCTCGCTCGCAGCGAGCGGATGATGAGTTCGACGGCGGTCTCCCGTCGCGCTCGATCGATGATCGGGCGAACGAGGGTGCTGTCTTCGAGATCGACCGAGATACCCATTTTATCCATCTCCGCTTGAACGAACGCGCCTATGTGGCGCAGGTCCGAGAACACGCTCAACATGGCGACGCCGTCCGGACGATCGGCGGCCGGGGCCGCCACGATCCTTTCCAGGACCTTCTTTATCACGTGCGGTCGGTTCCCGTCACGGCACAACACCGCGAAGGTTACGTCGCCGAGGTTCTCGCTGGCGAGCAGCGGTTCGGGATCGATGTCGCGGGCGTCCACAAAATCTGGTTTGAACCAGAGGTTCTGTTCGTCGATCGGGCCGCGGGGCTTCCACGATCTGGTTCCGACGTAGAGGATTGTTTGGTGGACGCTCAATCCCATGAGGTCGTTTTGGGAGCTGGCCCAGATGCGGATGTCCGCCGAATATCTCAGCATGCGGTCCGTCATCGTCGTGTCTGGGCTGGTCTGAAGCTCGACATGAGCCAGGAGCGGTCGCTTACGGGGCTGCTTCACCACGGCGAGGAAATCCGCCGTCCTCTTCCGCATGCTTGGAAATTCGGGCGAGAGTTCGCGATAGGCGCCGGGCATGCCCAGCGCGCCGAGAATGCGCGAGTTGCCGCGCTTCAGCACCGCCTTCAGCGAGATGTCGTACCTGCCCATCGTGCTCTCCTGGCTTAGGCATACCGTCTGGGACGGCAAGTCCAAAATGGCCCCTTGAAGCCGACCGACCGCAGCGGCTGCGATTCTCTGCCGGTGCATGGGATGCCGCGGAGCCATCATTTCCAGAAGCACTATCAGCGACCGGATCGGACCGGCAGCGCTGATGCGGACCCATGGTCACCGTTGCATGCCCAGTGCCGGCGCACCCTGAAGATCCGGCTTCGGCAATGCGGGAGCCGGCGCGACTTGCCTCCTGGCGCCGAGAAAAGTGGAGCGATCCCGGTTCTTGAATCCGCCGGAACGCTTGCCGTACTCGCGGTCGTCACGATAGCCGCGCTCGAGGTCGGGCCCGAACCGCTTTTCCAGCGCCTCCGAACGGCAGGAACAGATGCCCACTAATAATAATAGGATCGATAGCGTCGTAGACTTCATTCGAACTACCAACTTGTGAGACGAATCTCGGCGGCCCATCGATCCCAGCCTGGACGCAACCATCGATGTCGTCGGGGGCAAGTGGCCGGTGTGCGCCCGAACCGAAAACTGCGGTCGAACGCCTCGAACGCTCGGCCCGCCGATTACTTCGGGAAGTCACGGTCGACGTACGACACCGGTAGCATGCGTCGCAAGACATCGTCCCGACGGACGATCGCATGGAACATTGCGGCACCGACGTGGACCCCGATGGCGATCAGCAACGCCCATCCGGCGGCCGAGTGCCACCCGCCGACCAGCCGGCCGATCGGCGACCCAGGAGCGGTGAGCGCCGGCAATGGCATCGAGGCAAACAACGAGATCGGCCATCCGCGAAACGACGCGAAGAACCACCCCGTCATGGTCGTGACGAAGACCGATGCGTAGAGCAGCCAGTGCACGCATTCCGACGCCACGCGTTGCCACCGGGGAAGCCCGACTGCCGCCGAGACCGGGTGCGACAGTCGCCACGCGAACCGCAGAACGATCAGCAGCAGTATCGACAGTCCGATGGAAAGATGGATGCCCATCGCCGCACCTGGCCTTTCGCCCTGCCGGATGTCGGGCATCAACCACCCTATCGGAAACTGCACCATGAGCAGGAGCACGATGGCCCAGTGGAAGACTTTGGCCGTGGTTCCATAGGCGGAAATAGTGGCTTTGAAGAAAGGCGATTTCGGCATCTCGTTTCCGGACTGTGATGGACGGATCGACGTGGCGACGACGGATTTCAAGTCCCCTTCTTTTCGGCGGCTTCCGCGGCTTCGACGATGTCGCCGTCGGTAAAAAGGATGCCCATCAGCATCTTCCGCCACACCGGCTTTCGTCTCAGCAGAAACTCGAGATCCATTCCGAAGTGCTTGAACTCCTCCTTCTGGGCATTCTCCATGATGGCGCGCGCCTCCTTGTCCTGCTCGAGCGAGATCCGCTGCTCATACCAACCGATCGCCTCGGCCTCCTCGACGAGCCCGGTGATCATGCGCGCAAAGGTGTGCGTCTTCGGGGAAAGTTCGGCGGCGGGCTCATGGTATTGCTGGGTGGCCATCTTTTCATCTCCGTAGCGTCGACCGGGTTGATCCGGCGCGGAGCGGACCTTATACACTGTTTAGAATAGTTCTAAACTGAAATCGGTGTCCCTTTGAAAAATTTCAACGATTTGTCGGAGCGCGAAATCCTGGCCGTGGCCATCTCAGCCGAGGAGGAGGACGGTCGCATCTACATGAGCTTTGCCGAGGATCTGGGCGAGCGTTATCCGGATTCAGCCAAGCTGTTCCAAAAGATGGCGAATGAGGAAAAGACCCACCGGCATTTGCTTCTCGAAACCTACGAACGGAATTTCGGCGAAAATCTTCCGCCCATCCGGCGCAGCGACGTCAAAGGATTTCTGCGGCGGCGACCCGTGTGGCTGACGAAGAATCTGACGCTCGACACGATCCGCAAGGAAGCGGAAATCATGGAGTTCGAAGCGCAACGCTTCTATTCGAAAGCCGCGGAGCAGGCGACGAACGTCGGCGTCCGCAAGCTTCTCGGCGATCTGGCGGAGGCCGAAAGGGCGCACGGCGATCTGGCGACAAGACTTTCCGACACGCTGCTCACGACGGACGCACGGGACGAGGAAGACAAGACTCGCCAGCGCATGTTCGTCCTGCAATACGTCCAGCCGGGTTTGGCAGGGCTTATGGACGGCTCGGTCTCGACGTTGGCGCCGTTGTTCGCCGCCGCGTTCGCCACTCATCAGAACTGGCAGACGTTCCTGGTAGGTCTCGCAGCGTCTATCGGGGCCGGAATCAGCATGGGATTCGCGGAAGCGCTTTCCGATGACGGCTCGCTCACCGGGCGGGGATCGCCATGGCTCCGGGGCGGCATCTGCGGGCTGATGACCACGCTGGGCGGCCTGGGGCATACCATTCCCTATCTCGTGCCGGACTCTTGGCAGAACGCCTTCTGGATCGCGACGGCGATCGCCGGCGTGGTCGTCTTCATCGAGCTGTGGGCGATCGCCTACATTCGTGCGCGCTACATGGACACGCCGTTCCTGCAGGCGGTCTTCCAGATCGTGCTCGGCGGCGCGATCGTCCTCGCCGTCGGGATCTTGATCGGCGCCGCCTGATCCGAGCCGGCGCGCGCGGCCGACGCTAAGTCGCGGCTAAGAAGGTCCCGTCATCGATAGCGACATCCAATTCGGAGCGACGATGTTTCAAGGCGTGGATGACCGACTGTTTTTCGCGCTCGCGGCTTCGTCGGCGACGAGCCAACGAGCCTTGGGCTTTGCGATCTTCGTGGCTCGGTGGGCCATCTCGTTCGGACCGTTGGCGCTCGCCGCGCTCTGGATATTCGGATCGCGCATCGAGCGGCGCGCCACCGTGCTGGCGGGAGCGTCCGCGCTCCTGGCCGTCTCGGTCGCCGGAGCGATCTCGACTCTGTGGATGCATGCCCGCCCGTTCGTGGCGTTCGGGATGCCGAACATCCTCGATCACGCACCGGACAGCTCCTTCCCGAGCGACCATGGCGCCGTGCTGTTCGCGCTCGGCTTCGGGCTCTGCATCCTGCCGTCGGTGGCGGGGCGGCGCGCGGGCCTCTCTGCGCTCGCTCTCGGAGTCGCGGTGGGCTGGTCGCGCATCTTCCTGGCGGCGCATTATCCTTCGGACATCGTGGGAGCCGCCGTCGTGGCGGCCGCATCGTCGTGCGTGATGGCCGTGCCGGCGGTGCGAAGCGTCTGCGACCACCTCACGCTATGGGGCGAGCATCTCTTCGGCTGGTCGATCGCGAGCAATCGCGAGCCGTCATGACGTCCGGATCTGACATCGATCCGAAGGTCGGGCGGATGGGCGACTTAAGGCGCGCGCGACGGCGACGGGTTCTCAAGACCGGCAAGATCCTTTTCGGCTATCCGAATTTCCGTGTGGAATCCGCACCTCCGCGCCAGTCCTTGAAGACCGGTCCGAAAGCGGCGAGGCCAAGCCGAAACCAGGGACCTCGCTACGCAGGGGAATCTCACCCCTGATCGGAGAAGGGGTGGCGTGAGCCCGTCCCGTCGCGGCGGCGCGTGAGGTCGCGAAACCTCCGGTTCCGTCCGATCGCGCCCAGCGGCGCGCCCCCCGATGTCCTGCATGGACCGCTGACAGTCCTCGCGACAACTGGCTCCACGACGACCACACATGCCTCCGCGCGATCCTTGCAGGTCGCGGGAGGGTGACGCGGTCGCCGGAGGCGAGAAGCACCGAGATGCGCTCACCGGAAGCCGGCAGTCGTTCGGAAAGGACCATCGCCCGACGGGCGATCGCCAAGGCCGCGGCCGCGTGGACGCTCGACCCGTAGCGGGGAGCGAACTTCACAAGACCGATGAGAGAGGTATAGGCGGGATCGACCAGGACGAGCTTGACCGACCTGCGGACGCAGACGCGCGACAGCGCCTGCAGGAAACTTGTATAGGCGAACGAGGACAGCATGCGTGCGCCCTTCTTGCCCGTCGCAGTCTCCAGTTCGGCGCGCTTGCGCTTGAAGTCGAGCTTCTCTGCGGCCACCGGGACGCCCAATTGGAGCGCGAGCGCCGCGATATCGGAGGCTGCCTTGCGGATCATATCCAGCCGCTGGGCCTTGGTCTTGCCGTAGGTGACGAGATCGATGCGCCGCTTCAAGACCGGCCTGCCCGGCGCGTCCTTCAGCGTCGTCAGCGGATTGCCGGTGGCGTCGGTCAGCGACAGCGCGACGTGGTCGGCATTGAGATCGACGCCCAGGCATCCGCCTGAGAAGTCCGTCCCGGAAGGATCGGCGAACTCCTGTCGCAGCATCACAGATACAAACCACGCCCCGTCCGCATGCCGGAGGAAGCGGTACGACAGCGGTTTCTTCCTGCGCAGCGCCTCGCGGATCTCTGCTCCGCCGTGTTCGAACCAGAGGCCGCTGAAAAATGCCGAGCGAATAATATGACCGCTTTTGCTAACTTCATCTTCGGCCAGATTCCGAGCGTCTCGGGCAGGCGAAGCTCGAGATCGAACCTGCCGTCGTCGCGCGTGGTGATGCGCGCGAACTGGTTACCCGCCAACGCCCGAGCATCACCCTCGATGAAGAATTGCGCGCTCCGGACCGCCCGCCACTCTCTTAGCCAGTCCTTGTGGTCGTCGAAGCCGTTGGCTTCGAGGTGATGTTGGGCGTTGAAGCGCTTTCTCGTCCCGAAACAGATGCGCGGGTCGTCGACGCGCCTTCTCGCCGCGGCCAGCTGGCTCCGCAGGATAGCCTACTTTCCGATGGTGCAGCGATCGATTGCGTCGTGCGGAACCTTTCGGAGACCGGCGCCGCGCTGGCCGTCGAAACACCGGTCGGCATACCGCCGAGGTTCTCCCTCCTCGTCGATTCGGACGGCATCAAACGGGCGAGCCGCATCGTGTGGCGAAATCAGCTGCGCATTGGCGTGAAGTTCGACGACGGCGACGGACGGTCCTGAAGCGACGGTCGCACGCCCTTCAAGCCCTGCCTGGACCGGCAGGTCCGGGGCGCCGGTCGGCGAGCGGCAATGTCACGCGGACCGTGAGGCCGCTTCCCGTTCGATCGACCGCATTGTCGAGTTCGATTGTGCCGCCGTGACTTTCCACGATACGGCGGACGATCGACAGACCAAGTCCGGTGCCGTCGCCGCTGGGCCGGCCCCCGCGGAAGAACGGCTCGAATATGCGTTCCATGTCCTGTCTCGAAATGCCTGGCCCGCTATCCACGATCCGCAGCACCGCGACGCCGTTTCCGCTCTGCAGGCTCACGTCGATGGTGCCGCCCTCGGGCGTGTACCTGATGGCGTTGTCGAGCAGATTGCGCGCCAGCATGGCCAGCGCGAGCGGTTCGGCCCGTAGCGTGGCTGCATCGACGTGCGTGAAACCCAGGTCGATGCCTGACCGCCTAGCCTCCGGAAGGAGATCGGCGACCACCTCCTTGACGATGCGATCCAACGACTGCTCCGGCAGCGCGGCGGACCGCGCCTGGTCGTATCTGGCGAACGCTAGGAGCTGTTCGAGCAGATGAGCCGTCCGGCGGATCCCCGACCGCAGCGTGTCCATCCTTTGCCGGCCGTCGTCGGACAGCATGGACCGGTCGAGGTTGTCGGCCTGCACCGACAAAGCGGTGATCGGACTGCGCAGTTCGTGGGCCGCGTCCGCTATGAACCGTCCTTGCCGGTCGAACATGGTCGCGATGCGGTCGAGCAGGCGGTTGATGGATTCGACGAACGGAAGCAGCTCCTTCGGAATTCCCGCGGTCGGCAGCCGTTCGAGATGGTCGGTCTGCTTGGCATCGAGCGTCTCCGCCAGGCGCGAAAGTGGGCGCAGGCTCCGGTCGACCACGATGCCGATCAGCAGCATCAGTGCGGGGATCAGAATCCCCAGGGGCACGATCGTCCGGAGCGCGCTGTCTTGGGCGACTTCGTCGCGGTTGGCCGTCGGTTGGCCGACGGCCACGCGGGTGCCGTCGCTCCGCGTCCGGACGAAGATGTGCCACTGTTCGCCCGCCCGTGCGACGGTCTGTAGACCTTCGGGGAGATCGGACGGCAGGCGGGGATGCCTTGCACCGGGCGCTGCTTCGTCCGGACGCGGCGTTAGTTCGTCGACGACGAGCCTCGCCTCTTCGTCGACGCCCGTATCGCCGGGGTGGTCGGTCAGACGGTTCTTAGCCGCCAGCGAAGCGACCTGCAGCAGCACGGAGTCTTGCAGTTCGATCGCTTCGTCGAAGGCCCATCGGAAGGCGAGGTAGCCCGCCGCAAGGCCGGTACCGACGATGAAGACGGTCAGTCCCGCGAAAAGTCGCCCCCGCAGCGATGAGATCAACATGCCCGGTCCACCATCCAGCCGACGCCCCTGACGTTGCGGATCGCGGCGGCACCCAATTTCTTGCGGATCGCGTGGATCAGGAATTCGACGGCGTTGCTTTCGACCTCCTCGTTCCAACCGTAGATGTGGCGTTCCAGGTCGACGCGCGACAGGATCGTTCCGGGCCGCAGCAGCAGCGCCTGCAACAGCGCGAACTCCCTCGCCGTCAGTCGGGACGTCTCGCCCGCGTGCACCACTTCGTGAGTGGAGGGATCGAGGCTGATCGCGCCGTTGCTCAGAACTGCGGTTGCTCCGCTCCCCTGCCGTCGAAGTATCGCCCGCATGCGGGCGAGCAGCTCCCTCATCTCGAACGGCTTCACGATGTAGTCGTCCGCCCCGAGGTCGAGCCCCATGATGCGGTCGTCGATCGCGTCCCGCGCCGTCACGATGATCACCGGCAGACGACGTCCCGTCTTTCGGAAACGCCGCAGGACCTCGGTGCCTTCGGGAGGTGGAAGTCCCAGATCGAGCAGCGCGAGATCGTAGGTCTCGGCGTCCGCCGCTTCGAGACCGCTCTCGCCGTCCGTGACCCAATCCACGGCGTATGAGGCGTCTCTGAGCGCCTGCGCGACGGCCGCACCGATCATCCGGTCGTCTTCGATCAATAGAATGCGCATGTCGAGCCTTCGAGGCGACCGACGGCGATCCGCCGCCGGTCTGGGTTGCAACCTATCGGGCCTCAATCGGCCTTGTCACCTTCGTCGTCGGAATCCGCGACATCCTTCGTCGATGCGACCACGGTACCGGCGTCCGCATCGATCTTCACGTCGAAGACGCCACGGTCGGCGGCGACCTCGACGTCGTAGGTCCACCGGCCGTCCTTGCCCTTTTCGAATTCCGCGCGGATCGCCTTTCCGCCCGCATGTTTTTCGGCGGCCGCTACCGCCGCTCCCATCGATGTCCTGGCTTGAGGCGCATTGGAAGCGTCGTTGGACGCCTTTCGGGCGTCTTCGGCGAGAGCGGCCGCGGAAGTCATGACGGCGGCGACGCAAACGATCATCTTCAGCTTGTTCATCTGTCTTCTCCAAAAAGCCCCGCGCTCCATCTGACCCACTCGACTTAGCGACACCTTAGCCTTGGGCCCGCAGAGGGCGCACGGCCCTGCACATTCGGATCTTCCTCTAAGTCGTAGCTAAGTCGGCGGCCCCAAAAGCAAGGCAGAGCGCACGGACACCGACGGCGCCGCAAAAGGGCACGACATGGATTTCCTCGGAGAACACACCGTACTTTGCCGCAGCAAGGTCCCGGAGGTCACGCTCGCCTTCTGGGTGATCAAGATCATGTCGACGACGGTCGGCGAGACCGGTGCCGACTATCTGGCGGTCCATGCCGGCCTCGGCACCGCCCTGACCGACGGCGTCATCGCACTCGTCGCGCTGCTCACCGTGCGCGACCGCACGAAGACGAACCTCCGGGCATGAGCCCTTCACACGATCCTTCCAGACGGAGACCCGACATGTCGATCAGAAAGTCTTTCCATCGCTCTGTAGCAGTACTTCTACTCGCGACGAGCGCGCCGGCCGGCGCGCTCGTCGCGCCGTTCGTTGCCGGTCCCGCTCGGGCGCAGACGCCGGAGCAGCCCTCGAAGCTCGGAAACCTGGCACCGTTCCGGATCATCGCGGCCGACGGCAGGGCTCTGCTGGACAAGGCCGATCTCGCCGGCGCGAAGGCGCGCCTCAAGGATCTCGAAACGGCTTGGGACGAGGCCGAAGCGGGGTTGAAGCCCCGCGCCGCCGCGGACTGGCACGTGCTCGACAAGGCGATCGACCGAGCCCTCACCGCGGTCAGGGCCGAGTCGCCGGACTCCGGCGCATGCAGGTCCGCCGTCGACGAAGTGGTCGCGACGATCGATCGCTTGGCCGGCAAAACCTGAGCGACCCGGCCTCGAGACCTCATTGAAGGAAGAAGCACATCATGCAAGACCGATACGACGACGCCTCCAGCAAGCTTCCGGCCGTCACGCTGGGCTTCTGGATCATCAAGATCGCGGCGACGACGCTCGGGGAGACCGGCGGCGACGCGGTCACGATGTCGATGAACCTCGGCTACCTCGTCGGCACCGCTATCTTTGCGAGCTTGTTCATCGCCGCCGTGGCGGCCCAGATCGGCGTCAAGAGGTACCACCCGTTCCTCTATTGGGCGGTTATCGTGGCCACCACGACGGCGGGCACGACGCTGGCCGACTACGTCGACCGCTCGCTGGGCATCGGCTATCTCGGCGGCAGCTCGCTGCTCCTTGCACTCCTGCTCCTATCGCTCGCGGTCTGGTACAGGACCCTCGGCACGGTGTCGGTGGAAAGCGTCGTCACGCCGAAGGCCGAGGCGTTCTATTGGACGACCATCATGTTCTCGCAGACCCTCGGCACCGCGCTAGGCGACTGGATGGCCGACTCCACGGGACTGGGATACGGCGGCGGAGCATTGGTCTTCGGAGCGGCGCTGGTCGCGGTCGTGGCGGCCTACTACAGGACGAACGTCTCGCGCACGATGCTGTTCTGGGCAGCGTTCATCCTGACGCGTCCGCTCGGCGCGACGGTCGGCGACTTCCTGGACAAGCCCCTCGCCGACGGCGGCCTCGCCCTCAGCCGATATGCGGCGACCGCGGTGTTGGCCGCGTTCATGGTCGCGTGCATCGCGCTGCTCCCCAAGCGCGCGGGGCGGCATCCCGCCTGAGTGTTCGACGGAGCGTTCGCGACAGGCCGGTTGCTGTCTTCCGGCTTCCCTCCCACCCGCGGCATCCTGCTGCGAGAAGCCGGCGATCCGGAAAGCGCGCCGGGGCACGCGTCTTCTCGCGTGAACCAACGCAGAGGCTCGGCGGTCGAACTCAGTCGGCGAACCCACCGGATGCGTCCAAGGAAGCGGCGACCCCACGCTGGGCCGTCGACGAGCAGGGCCGCCGCACCGAAAAATTGCATTCGCGCTTCGGGATGGTCGCGAGCAGCTCGAAGGTCCAGGCCGCGCCGCCGACGACGATGAGGATCCAGGCGAACGCGGCGGCGTTCAACATCATCCTGCGCGCGTGGTCGTCGTCGCTCGCCGGCACCGGCGCCGGCTTTCGGGGAAAGGGAATGATGTTGCTCGGCCGGTCCATGGCTGATCGATCCGCTGCACCGACATTAACCGCGGACAGGCTTGCGCGGCAATTGAGACGGTGAGGCGTCGGGGTCGTCACCGATCAAAGATGCCGGGCTCGACGAGACGGTGACGAGTAGGCGTTCCGGCATTCTCAGTTTGCCCGCCCTACGCGATTGGTAGCTTTCTCCTGAGCACGCCCTCTTCGATCTCATCGTTTCCGAACAGGAATTCGATCCGTTCGCTCTCCAGATATTGGCGGATCGCCTGCAAGACATCGCGGCGTCGCTGATCCGGTCTCCCGGGTGCATCTGTCTCGATCTTGGACATGGTGCGCCGCGAAACCTTCGGCGTCAGACTTTCCCCTAGCCCTGTCTGCGAAATATTCAAAAGTCCCCGCGCGGCGCGGATCATGGCCGCGGATATAAGTGGTTCGGGAGGTGGCGTGGTGTCTGTCATGCGACTGTTCTAGGAGGGATCGTTAAGGTTAGCAAGCTTTATCATTCCCATTTTGAGAAGAATAAGTTGACGACGGCGGCTTGGCGAGGCATGGTGTTCCCAACGAAAAGGGAGCGGGCCGATGACCTACACCGACTACATTCAATCCAACGCATGGCGCACCAATCCGGCCAGGCTTCGCGAATTCGAAGCGGCTCGCTTCGAATGCCGCCTGTGCCCGGCGACCGCAGCCGACGGTGCTACGCTGGAGTCTCACCATCGCGTCTACGACCGCTTCGGATGCGAAATCGATGGCGACCTGACGTCGCTCTGCTCGGCCTGCCACCGCGAGGTGACGTCCTTCCTCCGCGCCCGTCGCTACGCCCTGACGACGCCGCTGCGCGCCGACGTGAAGTCCGTTCGCGTCGACTCCCCGCTGATCGATCCGACCCGCGCGGAGATGGTGTGATGGCCGCCGAGAAGATCACCATGCGTCTGACCGGCACGCGGCCGCTCCTGATGCACAGTTCGCGATTGGCAGATCCGCTGGATCCCATCCGCGCGCGCCTGACGAAGATCACGTCCAAACGCAGCAAGACGACCGCGGACCACCTCGAGATCTCGCGCATCGAGTGGCACGGGGGGCTCTGGACCCACGAAGGCCTTCTCTGCATCCCGCAGGAGGCGCTCATGAGTTCCTTCAAGACCGCCGCGAAGGCGCGTTCCCGCGGTCAGGAAGCGACGGCCGGCATCCAGATCGACCGGCCCGCGCTGCTGGAATTCGACGGACCGCGCGATCTGGACCAACTCGGCGCCGACGAGCGCTTCGTGTTCCGCACCACCGTGCGCGTCGGACGCGCCCGGACCATCCGGACGCGTGCCCGCTTCGATAGCTGGGCCGTCGAATTCGACGTCATGTTCCTCCCCACCCTCCTGAACAGGGCGGAGGTGATCGACACCTTCATGACGGCCGGGTTCACGCGCGGGCTCGGCGACTGGAGGCCGACCTTCGGCACCTATCTCGCCGAGGAGCGCAAGGAATGAAATTCGCAGCTCGGCGGGGCGTGGCCCGGCGAGGCAGGGCATGGCCCGGCTTGGCGAGGCACGGGGAGCGCCTCTGAGGAGGCGCTCCCTTCCACCCAAAACTCTGAACTGAACCTCGGCCCGATGGGGCTGCAACGCGCCCTTCGGTGCGAACGGGAGAGCCATGTCATGCGTACGGAAGACAAGAAGAAGCCTCGCCGCGATGCCGGTCGCGCCCTCGAATTCTCGAGGCCGAAATCGATCGCCGCCCACCTGTTCGGCGAGACCGCGGCCGACTGGGAGCACGCGCACCTGCTGTGGCGCTCCGTGCCGGCGCACCGCTTCCACCGCGACCACCGCGCGGCCGTGAGCGAGTGCATGCGCCGAACGTCGTCGACCATGGACGTCTGGCGCCTGGCGATCGCCGGCGATGCCGCCAGCGCGATCGGCTTGGCGCTTAGCATGACCATCCCCGAGCAGGTCACGATCCGCACCGACCTTACGATGACGGTGCTCCTGCACAACGTGCTGCGCGGAAGCGCCGGCGCCGCGCTGGTGATGTCCAACCTCATCCGGCGGATGCCCATCGACAGGGTCGACCGTCGCCGCTTCGCCACGTCCTGGCTGGCGCACAATTTCCGCGAGGCCTGGCCGGAGCTCGACGAACGCGTCCGCCTCATGAAGGCCAGCACCGCGCACCGTCACGGCGACGCCGGGGAGGACCTGACGTGAGGGTGCAGATGATGTCGGACCTCCACATCGAGTTCTACGGCTCCGCGGCGATGCCGCGCGCGGTTGACGGCGCCGACTTCGTGATCGTCGCCGGCGACACCTGCCAAGGCCTTTCCCGCGCCGTCGAGACGCTGCGCGACGCCTTTCCCCGCACCGAAGTGGTCACCGTGGCTGGCAACCACGAATATTACGGGACCGAGCTGCCGGTCGAACTGGAGGCAGGACGCGAGCGCGCCCGCCAGTTGGGAGTGCACCTGCTTTCCGACGACGCCGTCACCATCGGCAAGGCGCGCGTCGTGGGCGCCACGCTCTGGACAGACTACTGCCTATTCGGTCCCGCTCTACGTGAGGCTGCGATGCGCAGCGCGCGCGACGGCATGATGGACCACAGGCGTATCCGCTGGCGCAAAGATCCATGGCAGCGTTTCCGGCCGCAGGAAGCGGCGGCGCTGCATCTGCGGTCCCGCAATTTCCTGGAGGCCGAACTTGCGAAGGTCCATCCGGGGCCGGTCATCGTGGCATCCCATCACGGCATGACGCTCGAAGCCGTTTCGCCGGTGAATCAGCGGTCCCTTCTGAGCGCCGCATATGCCTCGGAGCTGTTGCCGCTTGTCGACCGTCACCGTCCGGCAGCCTGGGTTTCGGGACACACCCATCACCCGATGCGGCTGCGGCGCAACGCGACCAGGTTGGTCAGCAATCCGCGCGGATACCCGGGCGAGTGCAGCTCGTTCGACCCCGCATTCGTCATGGAGATCGCCGATGACTGACTTCACGAACCGCCTCGCCATACTCCTCTCGTTCCAGGTGCATCCGCCCTAGCGGGCCAGCACCGACGACGTGAACGCCACCACCACCGCCACCATGGAGAGACCGATGCCCCGACCCACGAAGCCCTCCGCCATAGCCTCCTACCCGCAGGTGCATCCGCCCTAGCGGGCCTTCCACACCATCACGCAGGACAGACCGAGATGACCAGGCTGAAAAACATCGGAAGACGGAAGAAGACCAAGGATGCGGCGGCAGGCCGCCGCACGAAGGCGACCCCGGGCACGGCCGTGACCACCGCCGACCCGATGCCGGCGATGGGCCCGCTCGAGGAAGCGGTCCATCGCCGCGACGCCGCGGCCTGTGCCGTCTACCGCAAGAAGATGGCCGCCGCCGCGGCGCGCCGTCTCGGCACGACCGACATCGAGGAGCTCGATGCCCGGCCGACCAAGAGCAAATCGATGGGCAAGAAGGCCGGCGCGCGGGATCCCCTCGCGGCGCTGCGAAGACCCCCCGCCGAAGACGACGACTTTCCGGATTCACCGCGCGGGCAGAAGATCGAGGCAGTGGCAGCCGTCGACGTCGCCGCGCGTCTCATGTTCGCCCGGCAGATCGACGCGCACCCGGGGCTCGCGGAATCCATCCGGAACGGTTCTCCCGTCGTGACGGTCGACGTCGCCGATAGCGACATCCTCGACCGGATCGGGCGCAAGTGGAGCGACGTCGTCCTGCCGGGGTCGGCGCGTTGCGTGAAGATCTCTGGCGCCGGCGGGCTGCGCCACGGCGAATGCGACGCCATCTATCTGGTCGCCAAGGAGCCCGTCAAGGCGAAGGATGCCGACGGCCACCGGCGCATCGTGCTCGAGGCGATGTCGCTGGCGGTGCCGGTGTTCGTGTTCTCCCCGCGCGCCGCCTCCTATCTGCCCTCTGGCCTTGGACTGGCTTTCGCGGAGAAGGTCGTGATTCCGCCCCTCGACGCGGCCACCATCGTGCGCACCATCGAGGCCGTGACGGGCCGGACGTGCCGGACGGCGCTCGACGACGCCACCGTTTCCGCGACGGACCCGGCCTCTCTTTCGCTCGCCGTCCGGTTCGACCGGTCGCCTTCGGACTGCGTCGCACGCCTGCGCCGGCTCGCCGCGGACAAATCGGTCAAACGGGACTCGCGCGATCTGTCCCTCGACGAGCTCCACGGCATGGACTCCGCGGTAAGTTGGGCGCGTTCGGCCATCGCGGATCTGAATTCTTGGAGGCGCGGAGACGTAGGAATTTGGTCCGCGGTCTCGTCGAAGGTGTTGTTGAACGGACCGCCGGGCACCGGAAAGACGACCTTCGCGTTGGTATTCGCCCGCGCCGCCGGCCTTCCGATCGTCACCGCCTCTCTAGCCGGCTGGCAATCCCAAGGGCATCTCGGAGACCTACTAAAGGCGATGCGGCAAGACTTCCAGAAAGCGAGGGATTTGGCGAACACATCTCAAGGTGGCGGCTCCGGTTCCGGCTGCGTGCTGTTCATTGACGAGGTCGATACGTTTCCTGATAGGAATAAAATCCGACACGATCACGCCGACTACGTCATCGAGGTGGTGTCGGGTCTGTTGGAACTAATCGACGGTCTTGCAGGAAACGAGAAGATCTTCTTCGTCGCGGCCTGCAACGACGTCCGCCGCTGCGATCCGGCGCTGGTCCGCCCCGGCCGCTTCAACCCCGTGATCGAGATCGGTTTGCCGGGCCTCGCGGACCTGGAAAAGATGTTCAGGGTTCGCCTGGGTCCGGACCTGGTCGACGCCGACCTCCGCGAAGTCTGCGAGCGCGCGCTCGGCGGCTCCGGTGCCGAAGTGGAGCGCATCGTCAACGACGGCCGGCGGCTCGCCAGGCACGACGGCGCCCGGCCGCTGGCCATGCAGGATCTCCTGACGATCGTGAAGGGCGAAGACAACCGGCCGGAGGCGCTGCGCCGGCGCACGGCTATCCATGAATCCGGGCACATTATCATCGACGTCCTGTTCAACGGCGCCGCCGGGATCCACGCCACCATCTCGCCCTCGCGCGGTGTCGGCGGGCGGGTGGTCCGAACCGAATCGAAGGAGACCGCCGGCACCTACGACGACTATTCGCGCCGCATCCAGGTCCTGCTGGCGGGACGGACGGCGGAGATCCTCATGTGCGGAAATTGCGGCCACGGATCCGGCGGCGTCGCCGGCTCCGACATGGAAATCGCAGGCAGCATGGCGGCCGCAATGGCGGGCTCGGTCGGTCTCGCCGGGACGCGACCGCTGCTGTTCCTCGCCGCCCGCGAGAACACTCCGGAGCTGCTCTCCTATCCCGAGGTCCGCCTGGCGGCCAACGAGGAGCTGACCAAGGCGGCCGACTCCTGCAGAGCGCTCCTGCAGCGGCACCGGGGCGCGCTGGAGGCGGTGACGGAGGTCCTTCTGGCAGAGGGACGGATCGACGGCCATGCAGTCGCGATGCTCATGGCGGAGTCCAACCGACCGGGTGGTATTCCAAGAAAGCCGCTGGCGGATCGCCGGACCTCGTCCGCGCCCGGCGCATCCCCGAAGAGCGGCACGACACCCGTGTCCGGAGAAGGCCGGCTTCCGCCGCATGGGGAGAACGTGCCGTGACGGAGGGTGTGGGACAAGGATCCGACCTGCAACTGCGGCCCGACAGAGACCATGGCTCTCACGCGCGGAAGAGCGCGATCGTCGTCGGAGCAACCGGCGTTGTCGCCTCATGCGGACCCGCGATCGTCGGGTCGGGCCGGCTCGACCGCATGTTCCGCATCGACTTGCCGTCACCGCCGGAAGGTGGAGAAGGGGCGGCGACGGAATCGTTGACGTCGACACGTGTTGTTGCCCTTCCGTTGCCGGCGGCGGCTTTTGTCGTGCCATCCGTGCCGGGCCCGCGGCTTACCTGTCTCCTAGCAGGACTCTCCTCGGTTCCGACCTTCCGGCATAGGACCTAATGACATGGGCACGCCTCCTAGGCTCGACAGGGTGAAGGCTAGGCCATCTCCCCAAATGTGGCAGGAAGATGAACTTATGTCGCTGGCCGAGGCTGCCGCGCTCTACTGGCCTGATGGATTTTTAACCGAGACGTCATTGCGGACGGCGGCGCGCGATGGGCGCCTCCCTATTTCCCAAATCGCTGGTAAATTTTTTGTTACTAGATTGGCTCTCCGCAGCCTGACCGTCTGCGAGCCGCTGCATGGCGCGGTGCCGACATCGATGGCGCCCGCGCCGCCGGCGGGGAAAAAGTATCTGGCGGACCTCGCCGACATCGCCGCCATGCGACGCCGAGCGGGCATCGACGGGAGCCGTTGAGCTCCACGCATCATTTCCGACCCGTTCTCCGGAAAGCGCCATCCTGCCGACCGTGAGGCTGGCACCGCCGGCCTCGGGTCGGCGCGCAGGCGTGTCCGTCGCTGGCGTCGGTGGCCGTTCAGATGCGGCCACGCCGCGGGTCCGGAAGGCCTGTGTCTTGTCGTGCATCGCGCGCCGGCCACCCGGACGACCGTGGTGGCCGGTCGTCGTACTCTTCGGCAGCCATCTGTGAAGATATCTTGGGTTTTCGGAAAAGCGTCGACGGCTGTTGCGGTGACGGAGGCGCTTTTCGGGAAGGGTCTCGACCGGTGCCGTTCGACGACCGGCCGTTGTTCCGGTCTTCGCCTGACGACCATGATCGACCGATCGGACCGGACCGCAGTCGATCCCGTCCGATAAGGAAGACCGCTCGATTCGGGCCTTCACTTTCGGCGGATGAATAACAATAAAATACTTTAATATCAATAACTTACTAGAAAAAAGAAGTTTCGGACTCAGGAACTGGTTTGACCCTTTTAAGCCTTTTTTCGCCATCATGATACCGCTTTCGACCGGTCCGATGTCGTCCGATCCTGTCCGACGTCTTTATTTCGCGTCCGATTTCTTCACTCGGATCGACGGTTTCGCCACTCGTCTATGTAAAAATTTTTAAATGTGGCCGCTTTGTGGCAAAGGAAAATGACGCAATGCGCTGGCGCCGCCCGCCATCCGTACGTCCCGCGGCCCGCGGCCGCCCGCATGGGGCGACCGCACGTTTTCTGGACTGGGAAGAGAACGACCTTTGCCGGGCGCGTGATCACCGCCATCGGTCGGTGGCGGCGCCGGTCGTTACGGGTGGGGAGCGGGGGCGGCGGCGGCCGGCTTCGACCGCTTCCTCGGCTTCAGCACGTCGGCGATCGTAAGGATGTTCATGAGGCGGATGAAGCTGAGGTTGCAGTCGTGGTCGGCCGTCAGGCGTTTGTGGAACTGAGCCGGCTTCTCGCCGCGGCGGCGTTCGAGATACATCTGCGGCGCCTCGGCGATCCAGCGGCGCTCCTCCTCGAGGTCGGCCTCCATCCTCGCCTTGCTCTTTTGGATCCAGCTTTCGACGGTGCGGGCAGCACAACTGAAAAGGTAGGCGATGTCCTGGATCCTGATCAGGCCGGCCTTCCGCAACTCGGCGATGTGGTCGAAGTAGGCGGCCTTCAGTTCGAGGCGGAGGGTCTTCTTGCCCAGGCGCGGCCATGCGGTCCGGTGCAGGGCGATGCAGACCGGGTCGGTCAGCACCACCGGCGAGAAGACCTTCGGCACCCGGTCCTGCGACCTGAAGATGGCCTGAGTCTCGGCCGCCAGCGCCGTTCCTTCGGCGCCGAGAAACTGTGCGGCGGCGCCGGCGAACGGGTGATTGTCGTCCAGCACGCCGCGAAGACGGTCTTCGTCGGCGGCGGCGTCGACCACCTCCTGTTTCGTGACCTCCGAATCGACGGCGCGGTTGCGCCATCCCGACAGCGCGACCACGGCTGCGCGGTCGTCGTCCTCGTTGTCGAAGCAACGGTCGAAATACTGGAGGCATCTGCGCGGCAACACCGTGCCGGGGATGCCGCATTGCCGTCCCAGCGCCTCGAAGACCCGATCGACGTCCGTATGGAAGAGTTGGTTGCCCTCGCCGTTGACGAACAACCACGGACCGGCGTTTTCGGGGCGGAGGGGGAGGTACCGCCTCACGATCTCCCGTGCGATGGGGAGGAGGATGGGCGTCCGCTGTCCGGTCCGAGTGGGCACGGAGATCTGCCCGGTCTCCCAGTCGTCGAGCAGGATGTTCCTGGCGGCGACCGGACCTATCCGGGCGGTCGCCGCCAGAACGACGATCGAGGCACCCATCGCCCCGAAGTGTCTCCCGACGATCCCGGCCCAGGTTTCCCGCTGGAGGAAGAAGACCACGTCGCCCGTCGTCACGCGGGGATCACGGAGGAGCGGTGCCGGGCGGGGCTGCGAGTTGTCGCGGCGGGGACGGTGACGGTTTCTCGGCATGGCGCGGTATCCTCCAGCAGGCGGGCATCGGGGATGGGGCAGCTTCCGAGTCTGTTGTGCGGGTCCAGAAGCTGGGACAAGGTGATCGTGGCGGGCTCCGGCGGCGGCGGCCTGATGCCGAACGTCGCCTCCGCCTGCTTGAGCTTACGGTAGCGCTTCTCCAGGACCCGCTCGGTGGTCCCGAACCAGAACGAGATCTGGGCGAGGCTGAAACCGGCGTCGTGGAATGCCGTGACGCCTCCCGCCTTCAGCTTGTGTCCGGTCGTCTCGATGCCGACCTTCTCGAACACCTCGGTGACCAGCGTCTGGACCGTTTTGAGGGGCATCGGGTTGCCCATCCCGTCGTGGACTACGAAGAAGCCGTCCTCGGGGATCTCCTCCGGACGAGCGTTCTTACGGCGGCGGCGGGGCCGGATCTTCCATTTGCCGTCGAGGCGCTGCTGTTCGTCGTGCGTATGCCAGGCGCTGAAGATGCTCAGAAGCAGCGGAATGAGCTGGGAGGCTTCCCGGGGTTTCGCGCGATGCCGCTTGCTCTTTCGCCCGTTGCGATTGATCCAGCCGCGATCGAGGTCGATCCAGCCGCGAAAGTTCATCGGGTGGAAGCCGAGCTTGAGGATCGTCTTGAACCGCGTTCCGGTTAGGAAGTAGATGATCAGGAAGCGGATCAGAGGCAGGTACTTCGCGTATTCCTCCAACGGCCGTCGGGCGAGCACCTCCTGCCATTTTCCGTCGCGGAAGTTGCTCTCTGTGACGTATCCGGTGCCGCTCCAGATGTACCCTAGGCAGAACATGATGGCCCGCCGGATCTCCTCCCATGACACGCAGATCGGGTCGCCCACTTCGACGACCGGCTTGTCGAACTCGATCCGGATCGGCGGCTGGTATTCCCGGATGAACCAGGTCAGCGAGACGTTGAACAGCGATAGATGGGCATCGACGCTGCTGTCCTGCGGCACGGCGATTGTCTTGCCTTCGTCGTCGACGCCGCCGCGCTTCTTCGGTCTGGCCTGGACATGGGTCTTGTAGTTTTTGCCGGTGTTCTTGTTGATCTGCCCGAGTGTCCCGTCCTGGAAATATTCGATCAACTGCGCGCTGAAGTTGGTCGCGTTGACGAAGCCGGTCCACGGGCTGGTCTCGCCTCCCAGCCGGGCCTCGAATTCGCGCAGCTCCTGCGCTTCGGGACTGATATTTTTCGGGTCCCGCAATTTGACGTACATCTTGAGCACGGTCGCGATCCGGATGTCCTGAGGCGCCGTGGCGGCTTGTCGGCGGAAGCGGCGGTCTTCAGCGTACTCGTCGATCTTCTTCGACGCTGCCGGCGGCCAGTTCTCTTGGTCCTCCAGCATTTCGGTGGTCAGCTTGCCTGCATCCAATTCCGTGCTTTTCTCGACGCGGCGGGGCAGGTTGTGCCTGATCACGATGACGCGCCTGATCGCGCCGTCCTCCGTGGGATCTTCGCGCACCGCGAGATAGGGCAGCGGCTCCGCAATCACCTTGGCGCGGTTCATCGCCGTCAGCACCTGCAAAGCGGGCAACGCTTCGTCTTCACCGACCGCCAGGATGGCGCGCGCGAGCTCGATCTTGCCCGCTTCGATTTCCCGGAAACCGATCAATGGCAGATGGGCCGTCTTGGGATCCGCGCGCCTACGCGTCATCGGCACGCCCTCCGACCGCGCTGGCGCGCATCGGGAGCATCGGCCGAGATCGTCGGTGCGTTGTGGCGGCGGAGGTTCATCTTATGGCTTGTCCGCGGTATCGTCGGCGCCATCCGCGACGGCACCCATGATCCGGGCCAAGGCGGCCATCGACGGCGGCGAGATCAGGGAACCGCCGACCTTGGGGACCTGCACGAAGTCCCAGTTGCCCTCACCGGGAGGGGCCGGTAGCGGCGTGCTGCAGTACAAGCGCTTCGGTGCATTCGGTCCGCCGTATTCGGTTGTACCGAACAGCACGCTTCCGTTCTCGGTCCAGGTCACCGTCATGAACGGGAAGGTGCGATCGCGACCGTCGTCTGCCGCAGATCGCGAATGGGTGAAGACGTTCGCCAGTTCGTCGCCGAACGTCGCCGCCGGACAGGGCTGGCGCCCATGCTTGCGGCCCCCGGGACGCTGCCCGACCTCGGACTGCAGCTCCATCGCCATGATGCGTGCCGTGACCCGGATCACCGATGCGGGGTAGCGCTGCCGACCGGCCATTCCGGCGATCAGGTATGCCGCATCGCGGGCCACGGCGTGCGTCGCCGCGGCGGTGGCAGACATGCGTCCCGCATCGACCAAGGCATTGGAGACGATGGCGACATCGGCCGCGCTGCGCGCGAGCGCGTCGGCGACGGCGCGGTGGAAGGCAGGGGACCGGTAGGTCGCCGTGCGTTCATCGATCGCGGACATGCTCGCTTTGCCCATCATGACTTCTGGTCCTCGGATCCGGAGTCCTTGCGGCCGACGCTGTCGCCGGCATGCGCTCCGTGATGGAACAGAGTTGCCGCCGACCGGCGGAAACCGTGAGGCGTCGCGCGATCCGCGCACCGGCGGTGCCTGCGGCGTTCGGAGTCGGTTTCATGCGAAGGGGCGTGGCTGCGGACGCGCCGGCCAAGCCTCGAAGTGTCTCCGCGCAACCGCTCAATTGGACGGATTTTCGGGAAACTGATGGGGCCGAACTCTTGGGAAAAAGCGATGGCGGCCCCGTACAGTTTCAACATCTCGCTGAGCTGCAAGAAGGAAGACTCCGACGCGATCGCGCCCCTCTCGCCTTCGGACGGCGCCGTGATGAGGTTTGATTTATGCTGGCTTGGATGCTTCACTAGAGTCTCCTACTGATTTAGCAAATTGAAATTTTGATCTGCTGATTTAGAAGAGAAATCATGTTATATGCTAATTTGTCAATGGAGGATGCGGTGGCACAGGAATCGTCGTTAATTTCCGTTAACGATTTCGTGGACTTACGCCGCGGCTTGTCTGCGGCTAGGGATGGAGGGCAGCCGTGGTTCGTCCTCGGCGAGACGTTTGCGAAGGCTCTGGCCGCGGGTGCGGACGCGGACTTGGCAGGCCTGCGCAAGGCGGCGAGCGAGGCGACGAAGCTTTCGGCGGGCGTCCTTCGCCGCTACGTCGTTCTGCTGGACCGGTTGAGGGCGATCGCAGAAGCGGAAGGCATGCCGCGGGACGCTCTGGTATCGCGGGTATTCAACGCAGCCGAGGTCGCGGCGAGAATCTACGATCTGGATCGCGCCTTGGGAGTGAAATCTTTGACGGAGCTCAAGGCTGGCGAGATCACTCTCGTCCAGCTTCGGGAACGGCTCGGCGTGCTTTCCGCCGCCGCGGAAGCGCGGCAGTCCAAGCCCGTGCGGCCCAGTCCCGAAAGCTCGGCCCGGGGAATGGCGGTCCTGCGGGCTCGGGAGCTGAAGAGGGGTTTCATGCTTCACGCGCTCAACGAGCACGCCGCTCCGATATGGGGCTCCGGGACGACGGTGAAGCGCCGGCCAACCTCGCGCTTCTTCACCTCGGATCAAGGATTCGAAATCCTGACGCCCGACGCCGAGCGTCGTGCTGGCCTGGAGATGTTCATCCTGGACGGGCACGAAGAGTCCGAACTGAGATATCTGGAGGGCGTATTTCCGGCCTATCTCACGCTCGCGACCTTCTATCCGAGGTTCTACTTCCTGTTCTCCCCCTCGACGCCCGATCCGTCGGTCGCTCGCGCGGTCGACTTGCTCGCCCTCTTCGGCGCGAACTCGATCGGCGTCCTGCGGGTCGTCCCCGACGGCCGGGTCGAGACGAGGGTCGAGCCAACGGCCGGACCGCTTCCGGATCGCACGGCCGACTACAAGGTTTTATCGGCATGATTGACGGTGCTGCGGAACTTCGAAACCTTCTTGACGAGTGGCAACAGCTCGAGCGTGGGGGAACCTGAATTGGCAACCCGGTCGCATCCCGATTGGCGTCTCGAGCTCGTCGAATCCTACGCCGACATCTTCCATCCCGTCGGCGCTTCGCTGGCGGCGCCGGGCTTGCCCGCCGTCGACGACGGCTGGCGCGACCTGCTGGAGCGCGCGTGCGCCCGCATCCGCGCGGCCGTCCGCCTGCACGGCGGCTCGTTTCGGGTGATGCAGATCAGCGAGAAGTACGGCACCGTGCGCATCCGCTGGGAGGGATCGTTGTCGCCGGAGGCTGCCGCGCGCGTAGAAGAGGCCGTGGACCTGGCCGAGGCCCGCAGCGCGACGACCTGCGAGGTGTGCGGCGATGCCGGCGTGCTCCGCGCCGGCGATTGGGTCGCGACGCGATGCGACGCGCATGCGGAGCAACGGCCTCCGGCCGAGGGAGAAGTCCCGGACCTTCACGTCGAGCGGAGGCTCGTCGACGGGCGTTGGCACACGCTGTTCCTTCAATACGACCGCGCCGGCGACCGGTTCGTCGAAGCGGATAGTCAGCCCCGCAAGGGAGAGTGAGCATGGCGCGCTTCAGATGCACCGCCTGCGCCGACTCAGGCGAGCACGAATACGACCACCTCGGTCACGCCTGCCCGCTTTGCGGTTCGCCCGACGTGGTATTCGCGATGGCGGTCGAGGACCTGCCGGACGACGTGCTCGAGGCTCTCATGGGGATCGCACCGCCGGGCGGCGAGACCGACGAATGATGCGATGCCCTTTAATCCTACCGGTCAGTGCTTCGCGCCACCGAACCGGCCATAGAGCGCCGGCAGGACGACGAGCGTCAGCAGCGTCGCCGTGATCAGTCCGCCGATGACGACGGTCGCGAGGGGCCGCTGGACCTCCGCACCCGTGCCGGTCGCCAGCGCCATCGGCACGAAGCCGAGCGACGCGACGAGCGCGGTCATGACGACGGGCCGGAAGCGTGTCAGGGCGCCGTCACGCACGGCCTGGTCGACCTGCATTCCGTCGCCGATCAGCTGCCTGATGCGGGTCAGCATGACGAGACCGTTGAGCACCGCGACGCCCGATAGAGCGATGAATCCGACGGCGGCCGAGATGGAGAATGGCATTCCCCGAAGCCACAGCGCGGCGATGCCTCCCGTGAGCGCCAGCGGCACCGCGCTGAAGACAAGGAGGGCATCCCTTAACGACCCGAGCGCACCGAACAGAAGCAGATAGATCAGCGCGAAGCAGCCCGGCACGACCAGCATCAGCCGCTGCCGCGCGACGGCGAAATTCTCGAACTGGCCGCCCCATGCCAGATAGCTTCCCGGCGGCAGCTTCACCTGCTCCGCCACCTTGGCCTGCACCTCGCCAACCAGCGATCCGATGTCGCGGCCCCGCACCTCGGCCGTCGCCACCACGCGCCGCTTGCCGTTCTCGCGGCTGATCTGGTTGACGCCGTCCGTCTGCTCCAACGTCGCGATGGCGCTGAGCGGGACCGATGCCGTCGTGGCGCCGTCGCGGGTGCGAGGCAACGGTACCGGCAGATTTCGGATCGCATCGACGTCGTTGCGGAGCACGTCGTTCAGACGGACGAGGATCTGAAACCGCCGGTCTCCCTCGAAGACGAGGCCGGCGGGTCGGCCGCCGACCGCGGTCTCGATGACGTCCTGGACGTCCGCTAGATTCAGCCCGCGCCGGGCGATCTCCGCCTTGTCGATCCGGATCTCGAGGAACGGCAGGCCGGCGGTCTCTTCGACCTTCACGCTCTCCGCGCCGTCCACCGTCCGGAGCACGTCGGAAATGCGGGCCGCGGCCGTCTGCATCGCGCCGAAGTCGTCGCCGAACACCTTGACCCCGAGATCCTCGCGGACGCCGGCGATCAGTTCGTTGAAGCGCATCTGGATCGGCTGGGAGAAGCCGAGCTTGTTGCCGGGCAGCTTGCCCGCCTCGGCCTCGATCTTCGCGATCAGGTCCTGTTTCGTCATGGAGGGATCCGACCACTCCTTCTGCGGTTTCACGATGATGTAGGTGTCCGACGCATTGGGCGGCATGGGATCGGCGGCGAGATCGGGAGTGCCCGTCCGCGAGAACGTGAACGCCACTTCGGGAATCCTGCTGACGAGCTTCTCGATCTGGAGCTGCATCGCCTGCGATTGCGTGATCGAGGTGCTGGGAATGCGCTTCACCTCCATCACGATGTTCTTCTCGTCCAGCGTCGGGGTGAATTCCTGGCCGAGAGTCGTGAACAGCATCAGCGCACCGGCGAACAGGAGCACCGCCGCGACCCCGACCGGCGCGGGGCGGGCCATGACCCGCGAAAGCAGCGGGACGTAGGCCGATTTCAGGCCATGGACGATGAAGTTCTCCTCCTCGCGCACCGGCTTCGTGATGGTAATCGCGATGGCGGCCGGAACGAAGGTCAGGGACACGACGAACGCCACGGCCAGCGCGATCATGACGGTGAGCGCCATGGGCTCGAAGGTCTTGCCTTCGACGCCCGTGAAGGCGAGAAGCGGTGCGTAGACGAGGATGATGATGGCCTGTCCGTAGACCGTGGGGCGGATCATCTCGATCGTGGAGGCCGAGACGGTCTCCAGTCTTTCCTCCCGGGTCAGCGTCCGCCGAAGCGCGGTCTGACGCTCCGCGAAGTGCCGCAGGCTGTTCTCCGCGATGATCACCGCGCCGTCGACGATGAGGCCGAAATCGAGGGCGCCCAGGCTCATGAGGTTCGCGCTGATGCGCCCGCCCAGCATGCCGGTGGCCGTGATCATCATGGTGATCGGGATGACGCACGCCGTCACCAGTGCGGCCCGGAAGTTGCCCAGCATCAGAAACAGCACGGCCACGACCAGCAAGGCGCCTTCCGCCAGATTGGTCGCCACGGTCCGGATCGTCGCATCGACCAGTTCGGTGCGGTTCAACACGGTCCGCGCCCGGATGCCGGATGGCAGCGTCTTGTTGATCTCGTCTATCTTCGCGGCGGCGGCCGCCGCGACTGTCCTGCTGTTCTCACCGACGAGCATCAGGGCCGTTCCCAGGACGATTTCGCGCCCGTTCGCACTCGCGCTGCCCGTGCGCAATTCGCGACCGATGACCACTTCGGCGACGTCCCGGACGCGCACCGGCACTCCGCCGCGCGTGCTGACGACGATCCGCGCGATGTCGTCGGCATTCTCGACCCGCCCCGCAGCGCGCACTACAAGGCCTTCGCCGTTCTGCTCGATGTAGTTCGCGCCGCGGCTCGCGTTGTTCTTCTCGATGGCGGTGATGATCTGGTCCAGCGTGATGCCCAGCCCTATCAGCTTCTGCGGATCCGGCTGGACTTGGAACTGCTTGACGAAGCCGCCTATGGCGTCCGCGCCGGCGACGCCGCGCACGCTCCTCATCTGCGGTCGGATGATCCAGTCCTGCACGGTGCGCAGGTAGACCGTCCGATTGAAGTCGTTGGCCAGACGCTCACCCTCCGGCGTGAGATAGCTGCCGTCGCTCTGCCATCCCGGCTGGCCGTCGCGCACCGGCGAACTCGCCCCCGGCTTTTCGTACTCCACCGCCCACCAGTAGATCTCGCCGAGGCCCGTCGAGATGGGCCCGAGGCGGACGTCCACGTTGGGCGGCAGAAGCGACCTCGCATCGTTGATGCGCTCGGTCACCATCTGGCGGGCGAAATAGATGTTGGTGCGGTCCGCGAAGACCACGGTGATCTGGGCGAAGCCGTTGCGCGAGAACGATCGCGTTGCTTCCATGCCGGGGATTCCGGCGAGCGCCGTCTCCAGCGCGACCGTCACTTGCTTTTCGATCTCGAGCGGCGTCAGTGCGGGCGCCACCGCGTTCACCTGGACCTGGACGTTGGTGACGTCCGGCACGGCATCGATAGGCAGGCGCGACAGGGACCAGATTCCCGACAGCGTGGCTGCGAGCACCAAAAACAGGACCAGCCAACGTCGGCGGACTGAGAATTCGACGATGCGTTCGATCATCAGTCTTCGTCCGTCGGCTTGGAAAGCTCCGCCTTGAGCGAAAACGAGTTGGAGGTAGCGACCCGCTCGCCGGACTTCAGGCCGGACGCCACCTCGACCGACGCGCCATCGCGCTGGCCGAGTACGACGTCCCGCTTCCGGAAGCCGTCAGCGGTCCGAACGAAGACGGCGTTGCGGCCCGCCACGCTCTGGACGGCAGTCATCGGCACCACCACCGGCACCGCTCGCTCCTCGACGGCGATCGCCGCCGTCACGAACGCGCCGGGCCGCCAGATCCGGTCCGGGTTGTCGATTTCCGCCACGACCCGCGCAGACCGGGTTTCCTTGTCCAGCACCGGATTCACGAACCTGACCTTCGCAGTCCCCACGACGGCATCGCCGGCGATGGAAATGCGGACGGTCTGGCCCTCATGGACGCTCGCGAGATCGTTCGCAGCGACGGTCATCTCGATCCAGACCTTGCCCAGATCCACGATGACGAACAGTTCAGGCGACTGGCTGTCCCGCCCGACGGCAGTACCGATCTCGACCTTGCGCTCGACGACGCGTCCCGCGATCGGCGAACGCACGGCCTGGAGCCGCAACGTACCATCCGGCGCCGTGGGGGTGGCGGCGACCTCGGCTTCGTCGAGACCGAGGGCGAGGAGTTTCTGACGCGCGATGTCGAAACGCATGCGGCTCTGAGCGGCCGCGCTGCGCGATTTGAGATATTGCTGCTCCGGAATGGCGCGTCCCTCGGCAAGTCCCTTGTCGCGGCCCGTCAGCTCCTGCTGGAGGTCGTCGGAAAGTTTCGCAGCCAGATATTCGCTCCTCGCCTCGGCCACCTCCCGGCTTTCGACCATGCCGAGGATTTCGCCGCGCGCCACCTCGTCGCCGATGTTCTTGCGGAGCTCCGAGACCGTGCCGGCCAGCTTGACGGTCACGCGCGCGATGCGATCGGTATCGGGAATGATGGCCCCCGGCACCACCAATCTCTTCGCGACGGTCCCCGGACCGGCGTCGCTCAGCACGATCTCCGCGGCTTGGATACGCTCGTCATCCACAGGGATTTCGCCCTTGTCGGACGCCGATGTCCTGGTTTCGGCCTTCGATGCGACGGGGGCGTCGGTCTTTCCCGTGCTTACCGGAACACGCAGCACCAGCGTCGCGAACGCGACGCCCGCCGCGAATACGACGACGGTGAAGCCGAGCCTGTAGATGTTGAGCGCCATTGGCTGTTCCTGGATCCGGCGTCAGAGGTATCGCGAGATCGACTTGAATTCGGCGAGGGAAACGTCGGTCGGCCGCCCCTTCCCGTTCGTCGCCGCGTCCAGACAGTGATCGATGTGGTCGTGGATCAGGGTGCGCTTGGCCTCTTCTACCGCCTTCTCGACGGCATGAAGCTGCTGCGCAAGATCGACGCAGGACCGTCCCTCATCGAACATCTCGATGACGCGCCGCAGATGCCCTTCGGCGCGCTTCAGCCGCTTGACGATGTCCGGGTGGCTGTCGTGCAGATGCTTTTCGCCCATGATGACAGACCTCCGCGGGAGGCTCCTCTGCGCACGACGCCCACTCGGTCCGGGCGCTCGTCGGTTTGACCTCTATAGGGGGATACCCTATATAGCTTTCATTCGCACGCGGGAACGGCCGAGTCAAAGCAAGTGCGTGCTCTATCGCGTATAGCGACAACACGACGCGGCCCGGCCGGCATAGCTGCGGAGGCCGGAGTCCAAATCAGGATGGATGACGCCAATGCTGCGCGTGTTCGCTAACCGGACGTACCGTCATCTGTTTGCCGCGCAAGTCGTCGCTCTCATCGGCACCGGGCTCGCCACGGTCGCGCTGGGACTGCTGGCCTACGATCTCGCCGGCGCCGAAGCCGGCGCCGTGCTCGGGACCGCGCTGGCCATCAAGATGGTGGCCTATGTCGGCGTGTCGCCGATCGCCGCCGCCTTCGCCGAACGGTTTCCCCGCCGCGGCATGCTCGTCGCACTCGACCTAGTCCGGGCCGTCGTGGCGCTCGCGCTGCCGTTCGTCGACCAGATCTGGCAGGTCTATGTCCTCATCTTTGTTCTGCAGTCCGCCTCGGCTTCCTTCACGCCGACGTTCCAGGCCACGATTCCGGACGTGCTCCCGGAAGAGGGAGACTACACGCGAGCGCTCTCCCTTTCGCGTCTCGCCTACGATCTGGAGAGCGTCGTCAGTCCGATGCTCGCAGCGGCGCTGCTGACCGTGATCGGCTTCCATACGCTGTTCGCTGGCACCGTCGTCGGCTTCCTGGCATCCGCCGCCCTTGTCGTATCCGTCGTACTGCCCAGTCCGAAGCCGACCGAGCGGCGCGGCATCTACGACCGCACCACGCGCGGCATGCGCATCTACCTCGCCACGCCGCGCCTGCGCGGGCTGCTGGCGCTCAACCTCGCCGCGGCCTCCGCGAGCGCGATGGTCATCGTCAACACGGTCGTACTCGTCCAGGCCGGATTCGGCCTCGGGCAGCGGGAGACGGCTTTCGCCCTCGCAGCCTTCGGAGGTGGCTCGATGGTCGCTGCCTTCCTGCTGCCCCGGCTGCTGGACAGCATCTCTGATCGCCGGGCGATGACGACCGGCGCCGTAACGCTCGTCCTTTGCCTCTTTGCCGGCAGCATTCTTCCCAGCTACGCGCTGTTGCTCCCCCTATGGTTCGTCCTGGGTCTCGGATACTCGCTCACCCAGACGCCGTCCGGACGCCTGCTGCGCCGGTCGAGCCAGGCGGAGGACCGGCCGGCGCTGTTCGCGGCTCAGTTCGCCCTTTCCCATGCATGCTGGCTCGTCACCTATCCCGTCGCGGGATGGGTCGGCGCCAAGGCCGGCATGCCGGTCGCCTTCCTGCTCCTCGCGACGATCGCCGCGGCTGCCGTCATCGCCGCCCTCGCTCTCTGGCCGGCCACCGATCCGGAGAAGCTCGCCCACGTCCACGACCAGCTTCCACCCGACCACCCCCACCTAGCCGGCGCGGGACGCTCCGACGCCGGCTACCAGCATGCCCATGCCTTCGTGATCGACAGCCATCACCCCGAATGGCCTCGACCGGGCTAACCGGGCCAAAGCGGTATATGCGTTCCGGACGGGTGCAAGCACCACGAACCCGAGACATCACTTGCTTCGGCGACGCGTGGACCGGGATGTGTCTTCCGTTAAGTGCCTCAGCGCGCCGTCATAGCCGCTCCACGCGCTTTGCCGCGCGTTCCGACAGCTTCGCCTCGCGCCGCCGACGGTCCGACAGGATCTCGCGCCGGCGATGGTCGGTCATCTTCCGCCAGCGACGGATTTCGTCCGTGGTGCGGAAGCAGCCGGTGCACATGTCCCTCCTACGGTCGAACTGGCAGATGTCGACGCACGGCGACGGGGCGCTCACGGGTCGATCCTGCGTGCCGCGGCTCGCTCCTCGGATTTGCGAGGTGCCGGGAGCAGCCGCGCCGAATTCAGGATGAAAGCAAGTTCGGAGGTCACGTGAATGCCCGTCGCGAGGAGCGGGTTGAGGAAGCCGAGGGCGGCCAGCAGGATGCCGAATGCGTCCACGCCGATGGTGCCGACGAAATTCTGCCAGATGATGCCGCGGGTGCGGCGGGCGACCGCGACGGTTTCGACGAACCGGACGAGATCGTTGCCCAACAGCACGACGTCCGCGCTTTCCTGCGCCACGTCGGTACCGGACCCCATGGCGACGCCCACGCTGGCTTCCGCGAGTGCCGGAGCGTCATTGACCCCGTCCCCCACCATGGCGACCGTTCTTCCCGACGAGACGAGAGTGCGAACGAAGGCCAGCTTCTGCTCTGGAAGCATTTCGGCCTTCACTTCGGCGATACAGAGCGTCTGGCCGACGCCGTTCGCCACCGCCGCCGCGTCTCCCGACAGTAGGACCGTCCGGATTCCCATGGCGCGAAGGGCATCGATAGCCCGCTTGGCCTCCGGGCGCACAGTGTCCGCCACCTCGATCCGCCCCAGGAAGCGGCCGTCCTGTGAAACGTAGATCTCCGAGGTCGGGCCATGGCGGGCGGACGCCACAGGCAGAACGATGCCGTTCTCTTCCAGCCACGTGCGGTTTCCCACGAACGTCAGGAGCCCTTTGACGCCGGTCCGGATGCCGCGCCCCGGCGTGTAGGCGAAGTCCAGCGGCTCGACGACGGTCCGTCCCGTCTTCACGGCGTACTCGACGATGGCCTTGCCCAGCGGATGCTCCGAACGCGCCTCGGCGGATGCGGCGGCATCCAGCAGTTCGGTTTCGGTGATGCCGCTCGCCGCATCGAGCCGTTGCACCTCCGGACGCCCGAGGGTGAGCGTGCCCGTCTTGTCGAAAACGACCGTGTCCACCTTGCCGAGCGTCTCCAGATGGACGCCTCCCTTCACGATGGCGCCGAGCCTGGCCGACCGGCCGATGCCGCCCAGGATCGCAAGCGGCGTGCCCGCGGCGATGCCGCAGGCGCCGGCGACGATGACCACCGAGATGGTCGCGTAGGTGTCTCGCGTCAGCAAATAGGTCAGAACGGCTGAGCCGAGAGCGAAATAGACGAGATAGCCGGCAAGCCGGTCCGCAAGCCGCTGCACGGGCGCGCGGGATTTTTCGGCACGCTCGACGGCTTCGATGATCTTTCCGTAGCTGGTGTCGCGGCCGATGCGTTCCGCCACCATTTCCAGGGCTCCGGACTGATTGACGGTACCGGCGAAGACGCGGGCACCCGCGACCTTTTCGGCCGGCATCGACTCCCCGGTGATCCCGGACTCGTCGACGAACGAGTTTCCGGAGACGACCGTGCCGTCCACCGGAATCCGGCCGCCTGGATCGACGAGGACGGCATCGCCGACGGCGAGGGTCTCGGAGGCGACCGTCCGTATCGCGCCGGCGCGCCGCACCGACACGTCCCGCGGCAGGAATTCTAGCAGGTCGCGGATCGCCTTGCGCCCGCGTCCGACCGTCAGCCCTTCCAGCACCTCGGCGACGAGCACGAACAGCGTGATCACCAACGCCGTGAAGAACTCGCCGATCGCCGCGGCGGCGGCGATCGCGATGGTCATGGACAGCTCCATGGTCATGCGGCGCTCGAGCAGGTTCTCGAACGCCTCCTTCAGGATCGGCCATCCGCCGAGGAGCAGACCGGCGACTCCGATCACGCTGACGGCCGGGACAGGCTCCCAGATGCGAAACCACACCGCGACTGCCGCGACCGCCACGACGGCGATCCGGACGATCTCGGGCCATTCGAAGGCGTGGTCGTGATCCTCATGACCATGGTCGTCATGGTCGTGACCCGGACCTTCATGGTCATGTCCATTTTCACGGTTACCGGCCCCGGGCGCCGCCGCCGGCACGGTCGTGCGTGCTTCGGCGGCATCCGCCAAGGTGGACTGCGAATGATGGATCGTCGCCATGTCGTTCTCCGGTGTCGGGCCGCTACAGGTTTGGTGTGTAATATAACCCCCTACCCTATACAAGGTCGTTGGACACCGTTCGAAACATGTGTGCTATCTTCCGGTACGAAGACCTTGGCGAAGTCGAGACGAAGCCGATGCACACGATCAAGAACAAGACCAAACTGATGGCCCGGGTCCGGCGCATCAAAGGCCAGGCGGAAGCCGTTGAGCGGGCGCTGGAAGCCGAGCTCGGCTGCGCCGACATCCTCATGCTCGTCGCCTCAATGCGCGGCGCCATCAACGGCCTGACGGCCGAGGTGATGGAAGATCATATCCGCAACCACATCGTCGATCCGGCCAAGGATCCGAAATCTGGCGGTGCTCAAGGCGCGAGCGAACTGATCGAGGTCCTGCGGACGTACCTCAAATGACGTCGAGCAGCCCCGAGTGCGGGTGGTCACGGCCATCGTGGGTAGCGACTGCATGCAGTTAGAAGGCTGACTGTCGCCTGCGTAATTCACCTTGTGTCTCGAGCAAGAAATGTCTTCGCATCTTTCGTTTCGTTGACCGGGGCTCGGCTTCGTCGTGTCTCCGAGACGGCGAGATCGTTGGGTGATGGGTATTCCGTTGAAATATCAGTACTTTTTAGTCAGCTCCTTAACCTCGTTTTCGAGCTCGGAAAGCCATTCTCGCTATCTGCATCTCAATGGGATACGGTGGGGTTCATTGCATCACAGGAGCGCCGATGTCAGCCCATTCGGAAAAACTACAGATCTCCCTTCGCGTCCCCGCTGCAACAATCGATGCCTACGAAAAGATCGCCAAGACGCTCGAACGCGACAGGACTTGGGTGATGCTGCGCGCCTTGAAACGATATCTGGACGAGGAAGGCGCGGACATTCTTCGGGATGCCGAAAGCATGGCTGCCCTCGACCGAGGTGAAATTTTCGACTTCGATGCCGTAATGGATGAAGCCGATGAGATCATTGCCCGGGCAGAATCGAGACGGCTTGGGACCAGCGAAAGATGACCTCGCAGCGACTCGCAGGGATGTCGGCGGCAGCTCGCGAATGGTTTCTGACGGAAATCCAGAATCTCGTTCTAAAAAGCCCCGCGGCAGCTAAGAAACTTTCTGCGCGGATGAGGGAGGCCCGCCAATTACTGGCCGCCAATCCCCGGATGGCGCAGCCCGGCCTTATTCCCGGAACTCGCCGGTGGATCGTTGCACCATATGTCCTGATACTTCGCGAGCGAAACGGGAGCGTTCAAATCGTCGGGTTGAGGCACTCGGCTCAATCGGACGCCCATAATCCGGAGGAGGCAATGGACTCCGGCGTGGACGATGAGCCGGGCTTCAGCTCAAACGATGAAGTGCACGATCGCGACACCGCGCCGCCTTTCAAACCCTGACGAGAGCCGACGCCCGTTTAGCTCCAATCTCGGTGCACAAATTCCAGGAGCACATACTTCCGGGCTGCATCAGGAACGTGCAGCCGAATGGCAAGTCCTGCTGGCTCCGGACGTGACGCGGCGCCCGGAGACGTTCTTCGGCTCGATAAGCGTGCAACGACGGGCGAATGGACAAATTGCCCCAAGTTAATGGGGATATTAAATGGTGCAGATCGCGCAGGCGTCGCCACCCTCGACATCGTCTTCTTCGGCCGTTCCTGCAAAGACCTGCTCGAGCGTCAGATTGGCGCCGCGCACGATGGCCTGCTGCTTGCGTTTTTCATGCTCGTCGCGGATGCGCTGCACGCGCTCGGGCTTTTCCAGCTCGGCGAGGCTCTCTCCGGAGGTCCAGGTGAAGACGTTGCCGCTGGCTTCATAGGGCCGTTCGTACTTCTTGGCCTCTTCGAACAGAGCGGGATGGGCATCCTTGAGACGGACCCATTCGATCTTCTGCTGGTAGAAGCAGAAGTAGCAACCCGATCGCGTCCTGCCCCAGTCCGTGTACGGCGGCATCCCGACGCCGCTGGACATCAGGATGTCCTGGATGTCCAAGAGCTTTAGTCCGTCGTCCTTGAACGGATAGACTGGCGTGATGTTCGCCTTGTGGCTGATGTAGCCGCTGCGGTCCTCGTCGGCCCTCAGGCCGACGTAGTTCAGCACGGGTTCGTCGCCGACGAACTGCTCGAACGGCTTCAGCTTCAGCATCTTGGTGCACCAGCGGCGATGGTTCGAAGGGATCATGCCGCCGTAGACTTCGTACCAGTGGTCGAACCCCAGCTCCGCGTTGAGGCGGTGGACCCGCTTGCCGAGATAGTCCTCGATCCGCTCCAAGTATTGGTAGGTCTCGGGCAACTCCTTGCGGGTGTCGCTGAAGATGTACTCCATGTCAGGGACGCGGTCGCGCATGTAGATCGCCAGGGCGGCGCTGTCCTTGCCGCCCGAAAGGCTCAGAATGTGGCGTGGGCGCTGAGTATCAGCCATCGGTGGGTTCTTTCGCGACGTGGTGCTTGAGTTCGTCCGCCATCACGTGCGCGAGCACCGACGACGGGTCCTTGGCGCTCGCGAGCAGCTTCTTGATCTGCGCGACCTTGTCGGAGGACTCCTTGGTGAGCGTCCCCTTCCGGATCACGACCATGTTCTCCTGCCCCGCCGTGTCGACGACATGGACGCTGACCATAGGCGCGGCATCGGCGTCCTGCAGTTTCATATGGGCGAGCCATCTGGCCAGGCGCGCTGCGATGGTCTGGACCTCGAACACAAACGTGCCGATCGTGTCGTCCTTCCACGCGTCGATCCGCTTCCCGGTCAGAAGGCTGGTGACGCCGTCCAGCCAGGTCTCGTCCTCCATCCCGGCGTCCGAGGCCCGGTCGATGAACGCCCGCAGACGATAGTCGGTCAGCCTCAAGACGTGACGGCCGTAGTCGCTGCCGATCTGGGTCCTCAGCTTTTCGAGCGTCCGGGCGCCGAACGCCTCCAGCAGGGCGGCCTGCGCCTCGCTGCGGACGCGAGGCCCGGCGTCCGATATCTCCTGGAAGGACGCGTTCAGATGCTCGATGAGGGCGTCCGACTGCGCCGCATCGTGCAATTCCGGATCCACGGGTGCCAGACCGCAGGCCCGCGGCAACTGCCCGTAGACGAAATCGATCGGCTCATGCGCCTTCTTCAACGCCAACCGGACGGCCTGTGCAGGCTTGGAGATGGTGGTGGTCTCCTTGCCGTAGGCGGGTACCGCCTGCCACCACCGGTACACGGCTTCGACGACCGGCTTCAGCGATGCCTCCGGCCGCGGCACATCCCGCCAGATGTCGAGGCCGGCGGACAGCTTCTCCAGAACCGCCGCCGTGGACGACGACCGTCCGAGATGCTTCAACGCGAAGTTCGCTGGGCTCTTGGCCAGCCGCATGAAGTGTGCGCCGGTCACTTCGGGTTGGAAGGTGTTGCGCTCGAAGAAAGCCACCTCGCGGCGATGGTGAAGCATGAAAGCGACGATCATCGGAAGCGCCGGTCCGGCCCGCAGCCCGATCGGCGGCCTGGCGAGATCGGCCGCGATCTCCTCGAACGAACAGGATCCGCGCCCGCTCAGGAACGTCTCGATCCGCGCCCAGACCGGGCTCCAGTTCTTGTCGTCCGGATCGGGGGGCGAGAACATCCAGTGCCCGTCTTCGATCCGGTGGATGTTCGAGGAGAGGAAGAGTGATAGGTAGACCGTCCGCTCCGGAGGAGCGCCGGAGAACCCGAGAAAGGGCTGATCCGCATTGGACACCATGGCCTCCAGCAGACGCATCCTGGCGCTCGCGGCCGCTGACGATAGCCGTGCCCGGTTGATCAGCTCGTTCCGCAGCACGGGACCCTCGGCGAACACCTCGTCGCATATGTCGCTCAGCTTGCGGTTCAAATGGCTGCGGCTGGGAACGTCGAGCGGCGCGCCGCGGTGCACCCAGACCTCCTCCGCACCGTCGGACGACGGCCGGCCGAAGGGTTCGAGCGCGGCGTGGAGCGTTTCCGACGCGCTCGAGATTCGGCCTCGGACCTCGCGTCGGGCCAGATCGTCGACGCGCAGGTCGCCGCAATTCTGTTCGATCCATCGCCAGAGTGCCAAGTCCCATGCGACGACCAAGGTCGCCGCCGTGAGCTGGCGAAGACAATAGACGGTGAGACCGTCTGCCGCGTCGGTCGAGGCGGCGACCGCGTCACTCACCTCTTGCATGTCCTGATCGGGATAGACTGGAACGACGACGATGGCGCCGTCAGTGTCGGGGGCGAGCTTGACGCCCGGCTTTCCGTCGCCGTTCCAGTGCACGACCGTGAATGCCCGCAGCGTGCCTGTCCGATGATAGTGCTTGTGCGCGACGAGCGGCCGGGAAGGGGGCAGCGCCGACAGGACGGTGTCGAGACGCCGGATCTGCGGCGTCTTGATGCGGGCCTGCTGCAGCCAGCCGTCGAGATCGACGCTGGTGCTGGCCCAGAGGCTGTAGTCTTCGCGGTGGGAGCGGACATACAGCAGCTTTCGCTCGACGAGCTCGCCGAGAGCTCGTTCGGCTTCCTTGACGGAGGCGCCGAGGCACCAGGCCACGGTCGCCGGATCGGCCCGAAGTCCCGGCGTGGGTTCGAGGACGGCGAGCAGACCGACGCATTTTAGGGCGCGGAGAGAGAGTTCAGGCAGGTCGCCGCCTTCCGCGACGGCGTTCCGCAGCAAATCCCAGCGGCGATCGCGGTCGGCGGACCTGAAACGCACGTCGCCCAGGGCCGCGACGTAGTCGTAGAGCTCCGCAAGCGTGTACCAGACGTCCGCACCGTGTCTCGCGTCGTGGATGAAGCGTTGGAAGCCGTGGGGCTCCAGGGACTGCAGGAAGCTGAACACGGACCGCTCGTTCTGTCCGAAGCGCCCCGCGATGTTCGCGATGCATGCGACGCTCGCCGGATGGAGCGGATAGAGTTGAGGCCCTATCTTGGCGAGCTCGCTCTTTCGGGTCGTGAAGACGCCGCGGACCGAGGCTTCGCCGTAGAGCTTCTGCGCCTTCGCCGCCACGTCACCCGTCTCGGCGGGGCGATGAACGATCGCCTCCGCCAACAAAAAGGCCGTCTGCTCCGTGGAATCGTGCAGCACGACGTCTTCGTACCTTTCGGCGGAGCGAACCCACTCCGCCTCCGCCCATTCTCCCAGACCCGCGGCATAGTCGGCAAACCGATGGTGCAGAAACGCGACGACGGCGAGGGGATTGTCCTGCAGGCCTCCGGCGCGCTCGGCGAGCTGCTGGAAGAAGGACGGGTCGGACTCGCGTCGGTGGAGCGCCGCGTATTCGAGGAAGCGCCCCATTTCGTCGACGAGCAGCAGGACGCCGCCGGGATTGATGTCGCTCGACAGACGCCCGAGCATGTCGAGCACATCAGTATCGTTGCGGACGCCCTTGGCGCGCTGCCCCTCGAGCGACGCGCAGTCCTTGGAGAGGGCGGACGCCTTCGCGCCACGCACTCCGGTGAGCGCCTTTCTTATCTCCGCGAGCAGGCAATCGGCGAAGTTCGCCCGGCGCCCCATCACGACCAGCGGCAGGTACTGTGGCGTTTCCGGAAGCGCGACCTCCTCCGCCCTCAGGAGTTTCCGAGCGGCGCCGGTCTTGCCGACCTTGCGGTCGAGGAACAACTTTGCGAGCAGCAGTCCGAACGCCGACTTGCCGACGCCGTAGGGACCGGTCACCCGGAAGGCCCGCTGGGTCGAGTCGCCGCGCAGGCCGCTGAGGATCCGATGCAGCGCGTCGCGGACCGACGGCGTGATCACGTAGCCGGCGAGAGCGTTCGGATCGGCCAGATCCCGCCCCATGTCTACCGAACGGACATATCTGCGTCCGATCGAGATGCGGTCAGAAATCTTCGTGTTCTTCAATGCCACGCGACATCCTCCAGCTTGCTGAGCGGCGCGTTGGCAGATCTGACGAGGTCCACCCCGCCGGCCCCATCGTCCCTGAGCGAGAAGCCGCCCGACACATCGGTCATTTTCTGCAACGCGCCATGCATCGAGGATTCGTCCAGCCTGAACACCGCTCCGGGAGACCGGCGGTCGACCATGAGGGACCGAAGGGAGATGGAACGGCTGTTGGGAGCGACGGACTGCCAGAAGCCGCAGACCGCGAAGGCCATCGTCGCGACGTCGATGTCCGGCTTCGGCCCTCGCCTGAATCTCAGGACGGGACTTGCGCCGGCGTCGACCACGTCCAGCAACCCCAGTTCCTGCAGCGGGCATCCCAGCCCCTCCTCGACGACGCCGGCCGCGGTCGTCCGTCCGCCGTCGTAGGTCCGCAGGAAAATGTCGACGTGCTGGGCCACGGTGCCGGAGGTGATGGCGCCGCGGGCCGACACGGCTTTGCCCTGGACCGACTTCACGAACGTGTCCTTCAGCACCTCGGTATCCGGAAGATCCATGAAGGCCGCGCTCCAGGCTCCCAGATTGGCGTTGGTGGTAATCGTCCAATGCAGCCGCCACAGCGACGCGTTGTCCTCGAGATAGGGATCGCGCCCGTTCTTCTGGTCTAGAAGCGCGATACCGAAAGCCGTCGGCACGACCTGACGGCCCACCGTCCGGGTCAGGCCGAACGCGTCTCCCCAGAACCGGATCGACTTGACCATGTTCTTGCCGATGCCGAGCGACACGATGGCCGCGTCGTCGTCCGCGAACAGCTCGGGATTCGCCAGCAGGGCCTCATGAAGCTTCGGCAGCCAGCCGTAGCGGCAGGCAAAGGATTCGTGCCCGGAAAAGACTTCGTATTCGCGATCAGACATGCATACACCGATAGGCTAAAGGCCGCTACGCTTGCGGGTTCCGCCCGACGCGGCGACCCTGGGCGAGCCGGATGAAAGACGCAAGGACTTCACTTCGTCCGAAATCCGCCCCGCCGCGGTCTCGACCTCGGTCCGCGTCGTCCTACGCCCGAACCCGATCCGGACCGACGCCTCCGCCGCCTCCTGCTCCAATCCCATCGCGAGCAACACGTGAGAGGGCGTGATCGCGGCGGAGGAACAGGCAGATCCGGTGGAAAGCGCCACATCCTCCAGCCGATACAGCAGCGACTCGGCGTCGATGCCGGCGAACGTCAGGTTCAGGTTGCCTGGAATGCGCTCGTCCAGCGAGCCGTTGACCCGGACTCCGTCGAGCATGGCCAGCAGGCGGTCGAGAAACACCGACCGCAGCGCGGCGAGCCGGCCAGCCTCGGCACTCATCTCCGCAGCGGCGATCCGGCATGCTTCGCCGAAACCGACGCAAAGCGCCGTCGGCAGCGTTCCGGAACGAAGGCCGCGCTCCTGGCCGCCTCCTGTCAGGATGGGAGAAAGCTGGGAGTGCAGGGCCTTCCGGCAATAAAGCGCGCCTATTCCCTGGGGTCCGTAGAGCTTGTGGGCCGATATGCTCAGCAGGTCGATGTTAATGCCGGCTACGTCGACGGGGATCTTGCCGACAGCCTGCGCCGCGTCGGTATGGAAGACGACTCCGCTGCTCCGGCAGACCGCTCCGATGTCGGCGATTGGCTGGATGGTCCCGACCTCGTTATTGACGGCCATCACGGAAACGAGCCGGGTCTCCCGCCGGATCGCCTCTTCGATCGCATCGGCATCGACCAGACCCTCCGCGCTGACCTTCACTTCCGTGACGATCAAACCGGCGTCCGAGAGGGAGCCGAGCGTTTCCCGCACGCAACTGTGCTCGATGGTCGTCGTCACGGCATGCTGCCCGGGACGCAACATGCCACGCAATGCGAGGTTGGAGGCCTCGGTGGCGCCCGATGTGAAGACGATCTCCGACGCATCCGCGCCGATAAGCGCCGCCACCATGCCGCGCGCCTCCTCGACGGCGTCGCGCGCGGCACGGCCCAGGGCGTGCGGGGAATGGGCGTTCGCCGCACGTTCCCGCCACCAGGGCAGCATGGCGTCGATGACCCGATCGTCGGTCGGTGCGGTCGCTTGATGGTCGAGATAAATCAATGGGTTGTTGCCGACTCTGGCGTTGAATGAACAGCTTCGCTACATCTAGCGTGAATCGCGGCGCGAACACACGCCGTCGACGAGTGTTTCAACCGCTTTGTTGCCGTTCGGGCCCTCACGACCCACCGGGGTTCGTCCATCGTCCTGCGGATCGCCGCCGGGGAACATCACTATGAAAGCCATCCGTACAGGCAAGAACGAGGATCGGACACGCCACTTCTACCAATCGCGTTCGCAGGAATACGCCGACGCCACCCGCGGTCGCGCCTTGAAGCGTGAGCTCTACGAATTTATGGTCCGCCTTCCATCCGACGGAGTCGTCCTGGACCTGGGCTGCGGCGCCGGACATGATCTCGCATCCTTCCACCAGCAGGGCCGCACGGCGTTCGGGCTGGATTACGCGGCGCAGATCGCGACGATAGCGCACGCCACTTCGCAGGCGCCAGTGGTCGTCGCCGATATGAGAGCTATTCCATTCGCGAATGCGAGTTTCGATGGTGTTTGGGCATCCGCATCCTTGCTCCATCTGCCGAGAGGCGACCTGGCGGTCGCACTCCGCGAGATCAATAGGATCCTGCGGTCCGATGGCCTATTGTTCGCGTCCGTCAAGACCGGTACGGGGGACGTCTACGACGCCGATGGCAGGCTTTTCACGTTTTACGACGAACGCACTTTTCAGGACGCACTCATGCAGGCGGACTTCAAACCCATCTCGACCGGCTTTAACGGCGGACTTCCAACGGGGGCTAAAAGCGTCGTCGAAGAGTGGATGACTTCGTTGTCTGTGTCGTCATGACGAACCAGAGCGATTTTCGTCGGTTTGCAATAGTTCTGGCCTCTCTCGCGGTAGTGGCGTTGCCTTGCTCCGGAGCTGGCGCGCAGACGAACACGGCCGGCGGCCAGTCCACGCAACCGCCCTTCGCGGGGCGGGCGAATTCCGGGCCCGTGACCGGAACCGCGCTTGAGACGTCGCAACCGCCGGTCCTGCCGTGCAACTGCATCTCCAGCAAGGACGACGGCCATTGGACAGGCAAGGATTGGGCAACCCTCCTGACTGGACTCGGCGGCCTACTCGGCGTCTGCGTCGCCGCTCTGGCCATCTGGTCGAACGGCCGAAGCAGCAGGGCGACCACGATACAGAAGGCCAACGAGAAGGAGCTCGAGTCGCTTCAATCGAAGTTGGACAACTTCTACGGGCCGTATCTACAGCTATCGAGCACGAACCGCCTGATCGCCACCGATCTCAAGAGCCGACACTCGTCACCAGAACATATGCGGATTCTGCTGCTGCTGCTCGATCCTACATGGAAACAGAGCTTCAAATCGGGCGACAAGGCGTTCATCGAGGAGATACTCGCGATCGACGGAAAACTGCTGGAACTCATCCAGGACAAATCCGGGCTTACCAGCAGCGTCATCCAGGAACATCTCTGGAGGGCGGCTAGTCACTTCCGGATCATCAAGATGGCGTTCGACGGCAAGCTTGAAAACGATCCGCAACGGTTCATCCATCACGTCTATCCGAAGCAGTTGGACGAAATCATAGACCTCGAGATCAATCGCATCCGAGGCCGCATCGATTTGATCCGTTGCGCCCCGATGGAGCTCCATCCACCCACGCCGGAATTGGATATTCCGCTTCGCCTTAGGCTTCCGGCATAACGGACTTCGTCAGGCTCAAGAAGCCTATTGCCCCATCCTGACTCCCTATTCCAATCCGGCTGAAGCTCAGGAGGGGCCGTCTGCGCTACGCACCAGGACGACGCGGGTTACCTTTGGTCTTAGGCTGCGGCCCATCTGGAATGGCGCCGCTTTCTATCACACTGATATCGGCTGGGTCTCGGATCATCGCTTCAGAACCGTTCGCTGCATCAGCGGTCTTAGTCGGCAAATCTGGGCGTGAGCTTAAGACAGCTTGATCGGCATCGGGATCGTCATGCTCTGCGAGCGCAAGCACGATCGCAGGGTTCGAGGGAAAGGACCAACCAGTTCCTCTGGCGAGCCAGATACCTCCCTTTAATCTATGCGTCTTCCCTTGAGCAGGCACTAGATGATCGGTCACAAGTGAGATCCAAAGAGCATCGTTCGCGATCTGACTACGAAGCGCTTCGACCTTTTTGGTCATTTCGCTGTGGGCCTTCATGACCGCTCCATCGCCGGCGGAAGGCATCGCGGCCAGACGGTCCTCTTCGTCAGACAGTAGTTGACGACACTCAGCCTGCAGCTTTCCGACGAGCGATGGGGTCATGCGTAAGGCGAGTTCGTCACCGAAGCGTGCCGCGACGACTTCGCTCGCATCCAACTTCACCTTCACGGTTCCGTCGGGCCGCTCCCTTTGGATGTGAGCTCGCATGGGCCGAGCGAACGGCGGCATGACTGGCGGGCCAACCCGCATTAGATTGGCGCCGAATTGCTGCTGCAACTTTAGGCCATAAAGAGGTCGCAGTCGGTCACGCTGCAAGGTGTCGAGACCCAGATCGGCGAAGTATTTCGAGAGTTCGCCTAGTTTTACTGTCCGGAAGGTGTCGAAATCCCAGTCGATTCGATACACATCGGCACCCGAGACCATGCCCTCGATATGTGCGCTGCCCTTCTGGCCTGCTTCGGATCGAATGGACGTTGGTCGGCCGTCCACCAGAATGACGGCACGATTCCGATCAGGCGCGCGTGCTTCGACGGTCGAAAATGCGAGGTCGCAGTCTGCGCTCAACACCACGACCGCTTTTGTCCGTTCGGCGTCGAGAAAGACGTCGCCCAACTGAACCAGCGGGACATCTATGTATTTGGAGCCCGGCGTTGCCCTCGGGTGAGCTTCGAGCGCCCCCAGATTACGCGCGAACAATGCGTCATGATAGAGATTTGCGACGCCGATGGATGGCACTGCCGGGCTAAGCGGGCCGTCTTGAAATTCCATCCGATCCACAGCCCGCTGTTGCTCTCGGAGCCCGCCCTCGAAAGCCAGCGCCATTAGATGGGTGGATAGGAGCCAAGAAAGATAGTCACCAAGTGGATGACCGTCCGCATGGAGGGCAACGCGCTGTATATAGGCGAAGTCGCCAATATCGAGATCGTCTATCGCTTCAGATAGGCGATTGCGCGCCAATTCAACGTTGGCTTTTACACCATCGATATATTTTCCCAAGGCGTCGGCATGCGGCATGGCTCGCGAGAGCATCTCGAGGTGGGCGCGCACCTTCCAAGGCTCGTCGAGGTCTTTCTTCGCAACGAAGGCAAAAGACGCTCCCTCGATTCCCGCTTGCTTCCGAAAGACAGCTCGGAAGTCCTTCACACTGTCCACGGACGACATGAGGACGATCTGCTGGTTGCGTTCCTTATCCCTCCGGCTCTGAATCTGCGCGGCAATAGCCTGCGCTCGCTCGCCGTTGTTCTGGGTATCGTCCAGATAGTAGTCGAGAAAGATGACGTCGAAACGAGAGATGTCGTCGAGAGCGGCGTTTGGGTCCATCTCAACGACTTCGCAGTTTGTCGTCTTGCGCATCGCCGCCGCTACCTGCCGCATTGTATGCCGTCGTTCGAGAATGCGACCGAGATCTGACGAAACGTCCGTTATCTTCGCAAAACCAATACCGAGCTCCGCATCGGGTGAAGTGAGCGCGTCAAGGGCCTCCGCTGGCGCCGCCGCTATATCTTTTCGGAAGAAGCCTCTCTCCTCTATCTCGGCGGAGACATCGTCATCGAGCAGAAGCTTTGAGATCGCATCGCGCTGCCCCCGATCTACGTTATCCCAGTCAACGGCCAGAAAGGCATCGTCTATCACTGCGACCGTTGCGACGTGCAGCAAGTCCGCGACATCAGTCATATCACTCATCACCTTCACCCAGATCCAGCGTAACGGTATTAATCATTCCATCCTCGTCCGCAGTTCCGAGCGTAAGCGTGCCACCGTGATACTCCGCGATTTCTCGAGCGATATAAAGTCCCAGTCCGCGTCCTTCCTTCTGCCGTTTCGTCGTGAAAAACGGTTGGAATACCTGTTCGCGCCGGTCCTCGGGAATGCCAGGTCCGTCGTCGATGACTGAAACTCTGTTGGCTTGCGGTTCAATCCGAACGGTGACAGTGCCGATTGTATCGCCCTCCGCGCGATCGCCGCGCGGTCCGTTGTCGTATTTGTCTTGCTGCGAGATCCAGTGAACGGAGTTCGAAAGCAAGTTCTCGATGATCTGAACAAACATGCCCTTGACCGCGCGAACTCGACGGGTTGCCCCTCGCGGAAGAACAGTTATTCTGAACTCGATTCTGTTCCGTCCGCTATGTGAGGAGTAGCTCTCGACGATCTCCTTGACCCATTCGACGAGATCGAACTCCTCCTTTGTCTGGCGCGCGTTCGTGCTAAGCGGGTCAAGTACCTTCAGCCGTTTCTGAATCGTCTTCAGCTGTGCTTCGAGCACGCGAAGGGATGTGCCCGCTGAGTTCGGGTTCCGAGAAACGCGCGCGGCGGCGATCGTCTTGAGTCCGCCAGAAGTCGCGCGATAGAGCTCATGAGCGAGAATCTCAATCATCAATCCGATGCTCGCCAGATGCATCACGCGCCCCCGCTCCTGCTCCTGTGCAGTCGCGGCCGCTTCCACCTCCGCAGCGGCTTCCCGCAATGAGCCAAGCGATTCCTTCACCTGCCGTGAAAGCTGAACTCCGCCGGACGTTTCGGACAACGCCTCAAGCAGCTCAGGCAAAATGTCTTCTATCCGCGCGTCTTCGGCTCGGAAGCGGTCAATGGCGTCCCGGGCTCCGATCCGGTTCGCTCGAGTCAATTCCTGGTCAACCTCCACCAAGAAACCTCGGAAGAACTCCATAGTGGCCGAGAGCAACCGCACAAAGGCCGCCTTTTCGGGGCTGTCGGTTAAGCCTTCTCGGTTCGTCTGGTCGGTCAGGTAAGGGTTGAGCGCCTTGCTGATCCGCGCACGTCCGACGATCTGCCCGCGATTCAACTTGAAACCACTCGTCGAAAACGCGTCCCTGTCGAGATCGAGCCAATCGTCTTTCGGCCCGGCGTACGGATTAACCCGGTAGCCGTCGCGGTACAGTGCGACCCCGCCAGCCCATTCGGCAAGCATTTTTCTGACCTGTGCGAGCGTGCCGATACCCTCCAGCTTTGTGAGGAGGCGACGGTTGAACCAATGCACCTCAAGCGAAAACGGCCCAACACGCCTCAGCAGGTTGCGAGAGACACCACCGGCCATCTCTGCGATCTCCGCTCCCTGAAAGGTGAAGGTTCGTCTGCGGTTGCGGAGGCGGTAGTTCATACGACCGGATAAGCGCGGCTCGCCGCGCTCCGGCACGGAATATTCCGCGGTAAAAACTCCGTGCGCCTGCCCGATCAAGAACGAAGCAAACGACGGAACGGAAACGGAAACACCATTGAAGGTCAACTTGAGGGGAAGCGCAGCTTCGGCGAAGGGGTCAACCAGCCGTGCGAACGTTTCTCTCGCAAGATCGTCCAATTTGGTCTGCGACCAAGGAGCGGTGAGCGACGTTATGCGGATCAGAGTCCCTTTGACGTTGCGATCCTTCTCCGCACCGATCGTCGGAGCGACGGCAATGCTGCCGATGTCGTCATCCGCCGCGTTCGCGAACTCGTTCCAGTCGATCTCGAGCACATTCCAATGGCCCGTACCCAGGGTGCCCGTGATGACTTCCATGCCATCGCCCAAGCGCATCGCCGAAAGACGGCCAAGACCTTTCTCTCCGAGTATGAGGCGCGTGTCATCTTCATCCTCCGCCTCACGTTCGCGCGCTCTGTGGCTGGTTCCGATGGTGAGATAAACGTCGCGCAGCATGCGTGCGGACATTCCGTCCCCGTCGTCATCGACGTCGATCCTGTTGGCCGAGCGCATTGCGGCAACGAATTCGTCGCGTGAAGTCGCCGCTTCCAACTCGGTCCGCAGCTCATCCGCCTCGATCGCCTCCTCGTCGATGTGACTGACGGCAAGCTGCCGGAGGTCCCGCCATGACCGGGGGCGGGCGCCGCCACTTCGGTCCGGGGGATCGCGGCGCTCGCCCAGCTCCCGCAAGACCTGGTCGTAGATCTCGAACGGCAGGCGCACGATCACATCCACTCGAATTTCCGGCGAGCGTGCATCCAGCGAATTCTTGATTAGTTCGTAGAACGCGACGCCATCAGTGCTGATCAGTTCGGAGCCTAGATGGAGTATCGTCCGCGCAGTTACGCGGAAGTTCATGAGCTGCCCGCCGAACCGCGGAAAAGCACGTCTGCCATTGCTAGGCCAGATGGATCCTTCAACTGGTGCGTTGGCCAGAACCTGATCTCGCAAGCAGCTTCCCTGCAGATACGGAAACTCATATTTTAAACCCCCGGCGATGCCGCTGGACACTACCGTAGACACGTTAATCCCCCACTAGCGCGGTTTCCGCCTATTGCGGCGACACTAGTCGCTGCAGCGGGCGTCGCGCAATTCGCAGTTGTGCTAACTAGCTAGATGCACGTCAAAAAGCTCAAATCTGCGCCAAATGGCATTGCAGTTATCATTTTTGATAACTAGTATGCCATTTATGAAACGCGCCGAAGTGTCATCCCGCTTGCTCGATGCCGATCAGCGATCGTTGTGGGCTTTCACTTGCCCGTCTTTCGACATGCTATTGGGCGGAGTCGATCCCAACTATCTTAAGTTGATGATGAAGCGATTGGCTGATCAGAGGGTTCTGATGCGCGCATCCAAGGGTATCTACGTCAATCCACTAGCCCGATCGATGCCCCGGGACGTACGCCGCGGCCTCATCCGCTTTTTCCGCCCGAGGGAGGTTAGCTACGTCAGCCTGGAAACGAAGCTGTCGGAAGCCGGCGTGATCTCGCAGGTCGCGACGGCGCTCACTTGCATGACTACGGGGTCTCCGGGCACCTTCCGGACGCCCTGGGGCTTCGTCGAGTTCACGCATACCGAGCGGGAGATCGATGCGGAGCGAGACGTATACGTGGCCGACGATGGAACGTTGGAAGCAACGACCACCAGAGCCGCCCGCGATCTCCGGAGAGTGGGGAGGAACCTGGGTCTCATCGACCCCGCTACGCTGGCGGAAGTCATCAGGGAGGAGGACATGCATGACCAAAGCAACCAGCCTTAAAAGCTCCATCGAGGCATTCGCGCGCCGCCAGGGCATCGACGCCGAAATGGACCAGAACCTGATCAAGGAGGCGATCCACCTCCATCTTCTTTCAGCGATGTCGGACGCCGGCATCCTTCGGCACGCCGTATTCCAGGGCGGGACCGCGCTTCGCCTCTGCTACGGCGGAGACCGGTACAGCGAGGATCTGGACTTCGTCTGTGGCAAGGCCGGATCCTACTTCACCGACGTCGAGTTCAAGGAGCTCATAGAGACCGCACTGGAAACGGCGAAGAAGACGCTCAGCCGCGATTTCGGGATCGCGCCGGATCAGCTTTCGCTCGCAAAGCCGCCGCATCCCGATCTGGTGAAGCAGGTCCCCGTGACCGTGGCCGCCTGGCAGATCATCGTGCCGATAGAAGCGACGCCGCGGGCGCCGAAGTCGCGCATCAAGATCGAATTCGCGAACGTACCCGCCTACGACACCAAGCCAATGTCCGTGCGTGCGACGCCCGGCCTCGTTCAGATCCAGGATGTCATCCTCTCGGTCGAATCCGAGAACGAAATCCTTGCAGACAAGGCCGTCGCGCTCACGGCGCGCGATGTGCTGAAATTCCGCGATGTGTGGGACGTCTGGTTTCTGCAGAAGAAGCTCGATGCGGTTGCCGACCGCGAGACCGTCAGCAAGAAGTTCGCCGACTATGGCACATCAGACCTGGAAGCGAAGGCGGGGCAACGCCTCGCCGACCTCGCGACTGGAGCGACTGAAAAGGCCTTCCTCGACGAGATGAAACGGTTCCTGCCTGCCAAGCGCGTCGCCCAACTAGCCGAGACCGGCTTGCATCGATCGATGCTGTCGGAAAGCGCCGACCTGCTGCGGCAGACGGTTCTGCAAGCGCCCGATGCATCGCTTGCCATGCCATAGCGTCGCATCTGCAAAGGATTTGGCTTTAGGTTTGTACAGACGTTGTACGGAAAATTCGCCGGAGCGACCAATCCATCCAGCCAGTATCCAGCAAGACTATGATATTATGTCGTTAAAAGGTTGGAGCGGGCGGAGGGAATCGAACCCTCGTATGCAGCTTGGGAAGCTGCCGTTCTACCATTGAACTACGCCCGCATCGTCGCGTGCCTCTGATCTAGCCGAGACCGGGCGATCCGCCAAGCGGCTTGATGGCAGCCGGCTACAGTTTCGTCGCGCTGCACGCGCTGAGGCGGCCGCCCAGATGCAACGGCGCGGCAGATTCCAGATGACGGCCTTACTTCCGGTGTTAACATCGCCGGCGGGATGGCAGGGCACGGATACACAACCTTCGACACGTCGGTGGGCCGATGCGGTATCGCATGGGGCGATGCCGGTATTGTCGGCGTGCAGTTGCCGGAAGCGCGCGAGATCGAGACCCGGCGCCGCCTGCTGCACCAATTTCCCGATGCGCGGGAGTTGCGGCCACCAGCCGATGTCGACTACGCCATCGAGGGCATCGTGACGCTGCTGCGCGGCCAAGCCGTCGACCTCCTCGACGTCGCCGTGGATATGGACGGCCTGCCGCTATTCAATTGCCGCGTCTATGAGGCGATCCGGATGATCCCGCGCGGCGAAACCCGTACCCATGCCGAGATCGCAGCAAAGCTCGGTGCCAGCGGCGCAGTCTATTCAGTCGGCCAAGCCATCGCGCGCAATCCGTTTGCGATCCTCGTACCATGCCACCGTGCACTGGCCGTTGCGGGTCAGACCAGCGGCTTTGCCGGCAATGGCGGCATCGTCACCAAATCGCGGCTGCTCTCGATCGAGGGCGCTCTGGCCGGCCGGACGACCACCCTGTTCGACGCCCTGCTGCCCGTTGCCCCACCGCGTCCGCAGGGCTAAATTGGGCTGATGCAGGCGACGACGCTGTTCCAGGGCAACGGGATCACCGTCACGGACTATCGCTGTACGGCGGGTCCGGGCGACCAACCGTTTTCCGAACAGCACGCCAGCCATTCGATCTCCTATGTCCGCAAGGGCAGTTTCGGCTGCCGCTGCCGCGGGCAATCGCACGAACTGATCGCCGGCGCGCTGCTGATCGGGCACCCCGGCGACGAATATACCTGCCATCACGAGCATCATGGCTGCGGCGACGAATGCCTGTCCTTTGCGTTCGCGCCCGAGCTGGTCGAGACCATCGGTGATGCCCGGGCCATCTGGCAGCAGGGCGCCATCGCGCCGCGCGCCGAACTAATGGTGCTTGGCGAACTCGCGCAGGCCAGCGCCGGAGCGTATGGCGACCTCGGGCTCGATGAGATCGGTTATGCCTTTGCCGCACGTTTCGTCGATGTCGTCGCGGACAAACCGCGCAAGCAAGTGAGCGGTAACGCACGGGACCGACGGCGCGCGGTCGAGACCGCGCTGTGGATCGATGCGCATGCGAGCGACGAGATCGACCTCGATGCCGCCGCCCGTCAGGCCGGGCTGAGCCCGTTTCATTTCCTGCGGCTGTTCGGGAACGTGCTTGGCGTGACACCGCACCAGTATCTGGTGCGCGCGCGACTGCGGCGGGCTGCAAACCTGCTGGCCGAGAACGACCGCGCCATCACCGACATCGCATTCGATGTCGGCTTCGGCGACCTCTCGAATTTCGTCCGCAGCTTCCACCGCGCCGCAGGCGTCTCGCCCCGCGCATTTCGGCAGGCCTCGCGCGGCGACCGCAAGATTTTCCAAGAACGGCTGGCCGTGCATTGAGTAGCCTGCCGTCCTAATCAACCGGGACGAACATCATGGCTTCAATTCACAAAGAGATTTTCCTCGACGCACCGGCCGACGAGGTCTGGTCGGCGCTGGCCGATTTCGGCGCGCTGCCCACGCGACTGGTACCGGGCTTCGTCACCGACACCAAACTCGACGGCGACGCCCGTATTGTGACCTTCGCCAACGGCAGCGTCGCCCGCGAAAGACTGGTGACCTGCGATCACGACCGACGGCGCCTCGTCTATGCCATTGTCAGCGAACGCATCAGTCAGCATAGCGCGTCCGCGCAGGTGTTTGCCGAGGGCCCCGCGCGCTGCCGGTTCGTCTGGACGGCCGACGTGCTGCCGGACGAGATCGCGCCTTATATGAGCAGCCAGATGGACCTGGGCCTCGCAGCGATGCAGGAGCAGTTCGGGAAAGCGGCGGCGTGACAACGGCACGACGCGGCGGCGCGATGTGGAATTCACCGCAGCGCGTCGGCGAGTGGCTGCTCAGACGAGCTCCGGCCGGATCTCCGGCACCGGTCCCGCTTTCGGTGCCCATGACGTCAGCAGTACGCTCAGCGCCGACAACAGGCCCAGCAACACCATGGATGCCGCCGCCAGCCAGAAGAAGCTCATGGCCGACGCATCGATCGACAGCAGATACCAGCCGCCGACGCTAACGAAGACCAGCCGCGCGGTTTGCGCCAGCACCGGGCCGATCACTTTCGCCGCACCTTGCGACGAGAAGTAGGTGACCGTCGCCAGACCGAGAAAGGCATACATCGGCGCACAGGTGGCGAGATATTGCTGGCTGGCCAGCCGGACGCCCACGTCATTGGTGAACAGGTTGACCCAGGCGTCGGGGAAAAACGCAATCAGCGTGCCGAGCAGACCGACGACGCTGAACGAGATCAGGCTTCCCGTCCACATCACACGCCGGGCCCTTGCAACGCGGCCGGCGCCGATCGCCATGCCGACAATAGGCACCGAGGCGACGCCAACGGCAAAGGCCAGCGTCGTCAGCATGAATTCGAGACGCGCGCCGACACCGTAACCGGCCAGCACCTCGGTGCCGAACCGCGCCAGCATATGGGTGAAGATCGTCAGCGTCAGCACGCCCTGCAGCGGAGAGAAGCAGGCAATCGCGCCCACTTTCAGAATGTCGAAGAACATGCCGCGCTGAATCTTGAAACCGTTGAGCGTCGGCCGCACCCGCGCGCGGCCCGAGAAGACGTACCACCCCATGATCGCGGCACCGACACTGAAGGCGATCAGCGAGCCGGCCGCAACGCCGGCCATGCCAAATTGCGGGAAAGGACCAAGTCCGAGACCGAGCGTGCCGCCGAGGATAATCTGCAACACGGCCGAGTTCAGCGTGATCGCCGACGGCAGCTTCATATTGCCGGTACCGCGCAGGATCGCCGCGAAGGTGTTCATCAGCCACGGGATCACGCCGCCGGCAAAGAATATGGTGATGTAGCCGACCGCCTGCGACAGCACGCTACCGCGACCGCCCAGGGTTTCGAGCAATGTCGGGCCGAATGTCAGCATGCCAACGGTGAAGACCAATCCGAGGCTGATGCCGATCAGCAGTGCATGCCCGGCCAGTGTCGAGGCCCGCTCGCGGTCGCCCGCACCGAGCGCCCGCGCGATCGCCGAGGACACACCACCGCCCATGGCGCCGCCGGACATGGTCATGGTCAGCATCACGAAGGGAAACACCAGCGCCATCGCCGCGAGAGCTTCGGTGCCGAGCCGGCCGATATAGGAGGTCTCCGCAATGACGACGACTGTGCCGGCCGTCAGTGCAACGACATTGGGCCAGGCCAGCCGCAGGATGGTCGGCAGAATGGGATGATCCAGCAGGGGATTCCTGGCGGGTGCCTTCAGGCTCGGGAGCGGCTGCTTGTCGGCATCGACCAATCGGGGTTCGGCGACGACGGCGTCGGACATGCATTCTCCCTGAGCTTCCGGTCTTGCCTGCCGGACAACCCTGTTCCTAGCACCGATCACGGACAATGCCATGCGCGGCGCACGCATGGGGGATGCTCGATTTGCACTGCAGTATCAGCGGGCGTCGACGTTAGCCGATCGACCAGATGAACGGCAGCGCACCGCCAGCCCCCGGCGTCATCGTGACGGGTATATTGCGGCCGCAGCCTGCCGCCAGGCCCTCGACCAGCCCCTGCAATGCCTTCGCGCAGGCGGCATTGTTGTCGGCAACGCCGTCCATCAGCTTCCAGCTCTGCTGCCGGATTTCGAACCCGCCTTCGGATGCGCCGATCTCCACGACATCATCCTGCGCTGCGAACAAGGCGCCCAGAAATTCTGCGAAGACCCTGGCGTCGCCACGCTGCAGGCCAAAGCCCGCGGAGACCTCGTCGAAATACTGCATGCCGATCAGCTTGCCGGTGAGATGCAGCAGATAACCGGCATCGACCGGACCGAACAGTTGAACCGCCACAGGCGCTGCGGTCCGCACATATTCCATGGCGTAGTTGCGATAGGCCTTTTCGAGCCGCGCCTTCGGCCAGCTATCGACCGGCAGCGCGGGCGCCCTGGCGGGATCGAACAGCGGCGCTTCAAGGTGCCGCGCGAACACCAGCCGCTGATCGATATCGAGGTCGTGGTCATATTCGTAGTAATAGCCTTCGAGCCCGTCCTGGCCATCGACGCTCTGCTTGGTGCAGACGAAGCCCATGCGCGGATTGCCAAGCGAAACGCCGTTATTGGCGTGCCAGCCACGCAGCATCGCGCGGGAGACTTCGCCGGGCACGCCGCAGATCGCGGTGCCGCGCCAGATCCAGCGCGGCGGCGGATAGCGGATCCAGGCCTTGCGATCGCTCTCATACATGTACTCGACCGATACGCCGCCGATCCAGTTCGAGAGATAGTGATACTGGGCCGCTGCGACCGCAGGCGGCAGGCCCGACAGGCCGAGTTTCTCGAGGCCGGGGAGAAAGCGCTCCTGCTGTTGCCGGCGGAAGATGCGAAACATGAACTCCGCGGCGTCTGCGGTGCCACGGCGCGTGACCGTTGTCAGGATCAAGCCGGTGAAATAGGCGTGATAGAGATCGGCAACGCTGCGCCAGCGCGTCCAGGTGGTTTCGTCGCCCGTGCTTGGTCTGGTCATCGTTTCTTCCCTGATTGTTGGGAAGGACCATAGCCGCGCATCACTCCGGCTTCACATGAAATTCGTGCAGGGCGGTCGAACGTTCCTGCATTGACCGCATGAGATCGTTTCAGTCACAAGGACATTCCATGTGCCAGAAATTCCTGCTTTCCGTCTGTCTCATCGTTCTGGTGCAAGCCAAATAGAACTCCGTCATGGCCGGGCATGACGGAGTTGCAACTACAACGACGTTCATCTACGCGAACCAAAATCTCACGTCACCGGCGCAGGATTGAACAGCACGAGATCGTTGTGCAGGCCCCATTTGTCGGCCCAGACCTGCTTGCGGCCGCTGGCGACATCGAGGATCAGCTGGAACAGCTCCCAGCCGGCTTCCTCGATGGTCATCTCGCCTGACGCAATGCGGCCGGCGTCGAAATCGATCAGATCGGACCAGCGTTTTGCGAGTTCGGTGCGCGTCGAGACCTTGATCACCGGCGCCTGTGCCAGCCCGTAGGGCGTGCCGCGGCCCGTAGTGAATATCTGCATCTGCATGCCGGCGGCGAGCTGCAGCGTGCCACAGACGAAATCACTCGCCGGTGTTGCCGCGAACAGCAGTCCCTTGGTCGTCGCGCGTTCGCCGGGGCCGATGACGCCGGTGATCGCACTTGAGCCGGACTTGACGATCGAGCCCAGCGACTTCTCGACGATATTGGCAAGACCGCCCTTCTTGTTGCCGGGCGTCGTATTGGCGCTGCGATCGGCGCCGCCCCGCGCCAGATATGAATCGTACCAGTCCATCTCGCGTATCAGCGCGCGGCCGACATCCTCGTTGACGGCGCGGCGGGTCAACAATTCGATGGCGTCACGCACTTCGGTGACTTCGGAGAACATCACCGTTGCGCCGGCGCGCACCAGCAGGTCGCTGGCAAAGCCGAGCGCCGGATTGGCGGTCACGCCGGAAAATGCGTCGCTGCCGCCGCATTGCAGGCCGATCACGAGATCGGAGGCCGGACAGGTTTCGCGCTTGCGCTGGTTGAGGATCTTCAGCCGCGCCTCGGCCATGGTGGTGATGGTATCCACCATGTCGCCAAAGCTCTGATTGCCCTCATCCTGCAGGCGCATCATGCTGGCGGGATCGTCCTTCGGCAACAAGCGCTCCGGCGCAAGCTTCTCGCAGCCGAGGCCGACCACCATCACCTCGCCGCCGAAATTCGGATTGCGCGCGATATTCTGCAATGTGCGGATCGGGATATAGGCATCCGGCGCATTGATGGCGACACCGCAGCCATAGCCATGGGTGACGGCGACGACGTCATCGACATTGGGATAGCGCGGCAGCAGCTCGGCCTTGATCTTCTTGAGCGCAAATTCGAGTGTGCCGGCGACGCATTGCACCGACGTGCTGATAGCGAGAATGTTCTTCACGCCGACGGAGCCGTCGCGATTGCGAAAACCTTCGAATGTGTAATCGTTCAGCGGCGGCTGCGGTGCCGGAACCGCATTGGCGATCTCGAGGTTATCGAGATCCGGCGCATCCGGCATGTGGATGCGCGCCTCCTCGACCCACTCGCCGGCGGAAATCGCATCCACGGCATAACCGATGATTTCACCGTAACGGATGATCGGCGCGTCCCTGGCGATATCTTCCAGCGCCACCTTGTGGCCCTGCGGCACGAAGTGGCGCAGCTCCAGACCATCGGTCATCATGGTGCCCGCGGGCAGTCCGAAATCATTGACGATGATGGCGACGTTGTCGCGCGCATTCAATTTGATGTAGCGCGGCGCATATGTGTCTGCTGCCAGCGTGGTCGCCATCGCTTCGTCCTTCCCAAATCTGCCGGTATTGTCCCGGTCTCGCAGAAAGCACTAGCACAAAAGATGACGAAGTCGCGCACTTGACCGGCGCGCGCTGCGCCCCGAATGATGCCATTCGAAGGGGCTTTGCGCCCGATCCATGCAGAAATGGAATGAACGTGCGTCTTTTCGTATTCGGGCTCGGCTACAGCGCAAACCGGTTCATCGCCAGCCATGGCGATCAGTTCACCGCGATTGCCGGCACGGTCCGCGCAACCGGAAAGACGGCTGCCTTGGCGCCAGCCCGCAATGTAGAGACGCTCGTCTTTAACCCGGAGATCACCGATCCGGCCATTGCCGATCGCCTCGCAAATGCCGATGCACTGCTCGTCTCGATCCCGCCCGGCGCGGATGGCGATCCCGTGTTGCAAGCGTTCGGCTCGCAGATCGTCGCCAGCGGCATCCGGCGCATCATCTATCTCTCCAGTGTCGGGGTTTACGGCGATCATCAGGGTGCCTGGATCGACGAGACTGCCCCGGTCTCCGGCGAAGGCCGGCGCAAGGCGCGGATCGATGCCGAAGACGCCTGGCTTGCCGCTGCCGGCCATCGCACCACGATCCTGCGCATCGCCGGCATCTATGGTCCCGGCCGCAATGCGCTGGAAAATCTCAAGGCCGGCACGGCCCATCGCATCGTCAAGCCGGGCCAGGTTTTCAACCGCATTCATGTGGACGACATCGCGACGGCAATCGCGATGGCATTCAAACATCCGCAGACTGGCATCTTTAATCTTTGCGACGACGAGCCGGCGCCGCCGCAGGACGTCGTCACTTATGCCGCCGCACTGATGGGTATCGCGCCGCCGCCCGAGCAGGACTTCGCAACAGCCGAGATGAGCCCGATGGCTCGCAGCTTCTATGCCAGCAATAACCGCATCTCGAATGCGCGGCTGAAACGCGAGCTCGGCGTGAAGCTCGCATTCCCGACCTATCGCGAAGGCCTCGCGGCGCTGGTTGCAGCGTTGCGTTTTCGCGACTGACATCAATTTATGAAAATTGCGTTCATTATTTCTGTGCACACGAAAATGTCGATGCAGAAAGGTTCCAAAAACAAAAAAGGCAATGCTGTGTCATAAGCACGACATCGCCCCCGAATTTGCCTTTTTCGTTTGAGGCGCTGTTGCATGCGTGTGACAGCAATCCCCGCGCAATAGTCTAGGTTACCTTCGTCATCCCCGTTGGGATTGAGAAGGAACACGTAATGAAGAAGATTCTACTCTCCACCGCAGCTCTCGCTCTCGTCGCTTTGGCTGCTCCGGCATCCGCTGCTGACCTGGCTGCGCGTCCCTACACCAAGGCTCCGGCCTACGTTCCCGCCCCGATCTACAACTGGACCGGTTTCTACATCGGTGGTCACGTCGGCGGCGCGTTCCCGGGTGAAGACAACGCACTGATCGGCAACCGCGACGGCACGTTCATGGGCGGTGTGCAGGGTGGTTACGACTACCAGTTCGCGCCGAACTGGGTATTCGGTCTGGAAGCCAATTACAGCTTCAAGGACACCAACAGCAACTTCGACAATCGTGGCCTCGGTTCGGTCACCGGCCGTCTCGGCTACACCTGGGGTCCGGCCCTGCTGTACGCCAAGGGCGGTTACGCCTGGGCTGACTCGCGCTTCACCAATGGCTTCGGCGGCGACGGCGGTCGCGATGGCTACACTGTCGGTGGCGGTCTCGAATACCTGTTCACCCAGAACTGGTCGGGCAAGGTCGAATATCAGTATTACGACTTCGGCGACGTCACCTTCCTCACGCCGACCCGCGCCGTTGGTGGTTTCAAGAACGACGAGCACACGATCAAGGCTGGCCTGAACTACCGCTTCAACCTGGGCAACTTCGGCGCAGGCTTCGTTCAGTAAGCCTGACGATCTATCGTCTACTTAGTCTCCAGAAAAAACTTAGGCCCGCAGCGATGCGGGCCTTTTTCTTGCTTGCTCAGGCGGCGAGCGATCAGACCTTGAAGTGCTTCGAGAGTTTCAGGCTCTGGCCCTGATAATTCGAGCCGATGCGCTGGCCGTAGAGTGAGTCCGGCCGGTCCAGCATGCGCTCATAGACGAGGCGCCCGACGATCTGGCCGTGTTCGAGAATGAACGGCACTTCGCGCGAGCGCACTTCGAGCACCGCGCGCGAGCCCTTGCCGCCGGCGCCGTCATGGCCGAAGCCCGGATCGAAAAAGCCCGCATAATGCACGCGGAATTCGCCAACCAGCGGATCGAACGGCACCATTTCCGCGGCGTAATCCGGCGGCACCTGCACCGCTTCCTTGGAGGCGAGAATGTAGAACTCGCCGGGATCGAGGATCAGCGTGCCGTCCTTGCGCGCCGAGATCGGCTCCCAGAATTCATCGACGCTGTAGCCACCGCGGCGATCGATATCGACTACACCGGTATGACGCTTGGCGCGGTAGCCGACGAAGCCGGAGGCGTTTTCGCCTGAGAGATCAACCGAGAGCGCGAGGCCGTTGTTGAGATCGGCCGTCTCGCTGTCGACCAGCGGCTCCTGCGCGTGGAGTTCTTCCAGCGCTTCGGTATCGAGCACCGCATCGCCGACGCGGAAGCGAACCTGCGACAGACGCGAGCCTTCGCGCAGCAGGACCGGAAATGTCTTCGGGCTGATCTCGGCATAGAGCGGGCCGTGATAACCGGCGCCGATGACGTCGAAGCGGCGCGTGCCGTCGGCGATGACGCGGGTGAACACGTCGAGGCGTCCCGTGGAGCTCTTCGGATTGGCGGCGGCGAAGATGTTCGGCGGCAGCGCCAGGCTTTCGATCAACGGGACGATGTAGACGCAGTTGGTTTCCAGCACCGCGCCATCCGACAGGTCGATCTCGTGCAGCTTCAGCTCATCAATGCGCTCGGCGACCGTCGAATTCGGTCCCGGCAGGAAGCTTGCGCGTACGCGATAGGCGACGGAGCCGAGCCGCAGATCGAGACTGGCGGGCTGAATCTGGCTCTCGACGAAGGGATATTCCGGCAGGATCAGGCCGGCATCGGCCATCGCCGCAATCATGCGGTCAGGCAGAATTCCATCGGCATCGGGGGCAAGCGTAAACGGCACTGGTCTCGTCCTTCGGTCGTCTTTCAGCGAGAATACACTGAAAAATCGCGACTTTACCGGTTATCTCAGCCCCGCCTTGACGAAAAGGGCAAGCGGGAATATGCACATCGTTATCCCGTGGTGATTTGAGCCGGCCGGCTTGCAGCCACGTAAAATAAGTCGCTAAACAGGCCGGGGACACATGTCCTTCCAGCATGCGATCCCGGCCTGAGGACGTCCGTCCAGGCCGGTTTTTTTTGTGCCCGCGTCACGCGGGTACGTTGGAGGTCACATGTCTGAGAAGTCCTATCGCCCCGAAACCCGCCTCGTTCATTCCAGTGCACTGCGCTCGCAATACAACGAAACCTCCGAAGCCCTCTTCCTGACGCAGGGCTTCATCTACGAGACCGCTGAGGCCTGCGAGGCACGGTTCAAGGGCGAAGACCCCGGCTTCATCTATTCGCGCTTCTCGAACCCGAACACGTCGATGTTCGAGAACCGCATGATCGATCTCGAGGGTGCGGAGGCCGCGCGCGCTACCGCGACCGGCATGGCCGCCGTGACCACCGCCATCCTGGCGCCGCTGCGCAAGGGTGATCACGTCGTCGCCGCCAAGGCGCTGTTCGGATCATGTCGCTACGTCATCGAGGAACTGTTGCCGCGCTATGGCATCGAATTCACCCTGGTCGACGGCCTCGACCTCGACCAGTGGCAGAAGGCGATGCGGCCGAACACCAAGTCGCTCTTCCTGGAGAGCCCGACCAATCCGACGCTCGACGTGCTCGACATATCGGCCATCGCCAAGATCGCCCATACGGGCGGCGCGCGACTGATCGTCGACAACGTGTTCGCGACCCCGCTCTGGCAGAGCCCGCTGGCGCTCGGTGCAGATGTCGTGGTGTACTCGGCGACCAAGCATATCGATGGTCAGGGACGCTGCCTCGGCGGCATCATCCTGTCGTCGAAGGACTTTATCGACGAGCACATTCACAACTATCTGCGCCAGACCGGCCCCTCGATCTCGCCGTTCAATGCGTGGACACTGGTGAAGGGACTGGAGACGCTGGCGATCCGCGTCGAGCGGCAGACGCAGACTGCGGCGGCGATTGCCGACGTGCTGGCGCAGCATCCGAAGATCTCACGGCTGATCTATCCGGGCCGCGAGGATCATCCGCAGGCGGCAACGGTGAAGAAGCAGATGCGTGCGGGCTCAACGCTGATCGGCTTCGAGGTGAAGGGCGGCAAGGCCGGCGCGTTCCGCCTCCTCAACGAACTGAAGGTCGCGCGGATCTCCAACAATCTCGGCGATGCCAAGAGCCTCGTGACGCATCCGGCGACGACGACGCATCAGCGTCTGCCGCTGGAGGCGCGTCTCGAACTCGGGATCACCGAAGGGTTCGTCCGCTTCTCGGCCGGCCTCGAGCATCGCGACGATCTGATCGAGGATCTCGAAGCGGCGCTGGCCAAGGCTTGATCGACCGGTATTGAAAGCTGCGGCCGGCGAAACGTCGGCCGCACTATTACAGCGGCTTCTGCGCCTGCTGTATCTGGGGCTCGTTGATGCCGAGCTTCACCTGACCGACCGACTTGATGATGTTATCGCCCAGCAGTTGCGCGAAGCACGCGTAGCCCCAGTCGTTCATGTGCAGGCCGTCGGAAATAACGAAACTGTCGAACGCCATCTGCTGGCTCTCGTGCCATTCCTTCATCACTTCAAAGCGCGGAAAGATTCCAACTTTGCGCAACTCGGCGACCTTGTGCATCAGCGATAACATCTTGCCGGTGCCTTCCGGCTTGGATGTCGTCGCTGGCGAGTATTGCGGATCGACCAGCACCACGTCGGAGCCCGCGGCCTGAATCCGGCCGACGCCATCCTCGATCATCTTGCCGGTCTCGGCCGGATCGAGATTACGCAGCACGGCATTGGTACCGACCTGCCAGATCACGAGATCCGGCTTGGCATTGATCACCTCGTTCTGCAGCCGCGCCATCATTTCCGGCGCATCCTCACCGCCCTTGCCACGATTGAGCACAGCAATGTCGGCACCGGGATAAGCGCGATGCAGCTGCGCAGCGAGACGGTTCGGATAAGTGAACTCCGGCGCGGTCGATCCCCAGCCCTGAGTGGAGGATGAGCCGAAGGCGACGATGACAACCGGCTTGCCGGCGGCGAGCTTGCTGGCGACATGCGGCAATGCGCCCATCGCCTTCATACCGCCCTTCGGCGCGCGGCACGGCACGCGGCTCAGAATATCAGTGGCGGACTTCGCGACTTCCTTGACCTTGTCGATAGCCTTCGCAGCGACGCCCTTCTTTGCGGCATCTGCGGGATCGGTCGCAACGGCAGTCTGTTCGGCGGTCTTGCCATCAAATGGCGCTGCCTGCGCCGTATCCGCGCGAGCGACGGACGACGAGAGGGGGAATGCGAAGGTCGTAGAGGCAACACAGGCAGCGACGACGGCAAGGCGAGACAAATAACCAACGAAACTCATTAACGCTGAATCCTCAAATCCGCGGCTTTGATCTTGGCCGCATCGACGACAAAGGTCGAAAGCGCCCGGCCAAGACAATCATGCACCCGCTTGGCCAGATCCATGCCGGGCGAGGGACTGAACAGGTCGAAATCACCGCTCTCATTCCAGTGCCGCATAATGGCGAAACGGTCGAACAGCGGGACGTCGTGCTGCTGCGCCACCACACGCATATTATCTAGGTAGGCGGAGCCCGAAATCATCGTCTCCGTGCGCGGACTATACTGCAGATTCATTAAAATGACGTCAGTTCCCGCCTTTTGCATGGCCGCGACGCCCTCATCCAGGGCGTTCCGGAAGTCCTCGGCGTCGGCCTGTTTCATGGCATCCACGGTTCCGGTCTGCCAGATCACCAGGTTCGGCTTCTTGTCCGTCACCAGCTGTTCCAGGGTGGGGACCATTTCTTCAGCGGTCTTCTTGACCTGCAGCTCCAGCGCCACGTTCACCTCGACGCCCGGCAACTTCTCCTTGAGATAGGTCTGTAGGCGGCTCGGATAGGCCGCGGAGTGGTCGGAGACCCCGATCACAGAGGATCGGCTGCCAATGACCAGAATATCGAGCTTTTCGCCCGGTTTGGCCGCAGCCTCGACCTTGGGCAGCGGACTTTCGGATGTCAGGAGATAAGCCGGAACCTCACAGGTCTGCGCAGGCGGTTCGGCCCGGACAGGAACCGCCACCAGCAGGCAAGCCAGCATCGTGAGCCGAAGAACGGCCTTCATGCTTCCCCTCCTGCGAGATCCGCGTCGGATCGTTTGGCGCGGGACCCGCCTTTGACAGCGACACCCTTGTACCACGAAAATACCCATGCGGCGGTTGACATGACAACAATGCCGAGAAAGCTGATCAGGGCGTGCATGCCAGCTCCGCCGGCGACCTCAGCCAGCACGAAATGGCCGGCAAAGGCCAGGAATACCCCGATACAGAAGATTTCGAGGGAGTGCTGGCCGCACAGTACCATCGGCCGCAGCCAGATCGATTTCAGCCCCGGCCAGTCTTTCGGCAGGAACCGGACGGTGAGCGCCGCCAGCGCCAGGAAGTGGGCGAAGCGCAGCACATCGAGATCGGTCTTGTTGATCGGATACATCCACTGCTCGATGATCTTCGGCAGCAGATGGTGAATCTGCGGAATGTACCAGGTCAGCGTCACCCAGAACGCCGCCAGCAGATAGGCCACGCAGAGCCACAGCGTGATGTTCGAGGACAGAATGCGCGACATCCGTCTGGCGCCGCCCAGCGCGCACCAGGCGCCGAACACGAACAGCAATTGCCATGCGAACGGGTTGAAGGCCCAGACGCCATTCGGATAGGCCGCCAGATGCAGGTCGAATTCCCAGGTCAGCACGTAGAGACCGACCGACAGCGCCAGCGTGAGATCGGCGCGGCGCTGCATCAGCCAGAGGATCAGCGGCAGGAACAGCATGAGAACGATATAGAGCGGCAACACGTCCATGTTCACCGGGCGAAATTTCAGCAGCAGCGCCTGGACGATGGTCACATCGGGCTGTTTGAGAAAATCGAGGATTCCCATTTCCTCGGAATAAAGCGGGTTCTCGAAGCGCGTTGCGACATAGGAGATTTCCGCGAGGAAGATCGTGAACAGGAAGACGTGGGCGACATAGATCTGCCAGACCCGCTTGAAGATGCGCGCGCTGGCCACCAGCGTGCCCTGCTCCAGCATCGCGCGGCCATAGACGAAGGCAGCAGTGTAACCAGAGATGAAGATGAAGATCTCGGTGGCGTCGCTGAAGCCGTAATTACGGATCGTGAGCCAGGTCAGGATATTCGGCGGCAGGTGATCGATGAAGATCAGCCACAGGGCCAGTCCGCGAAACAGGTCGAGACGCAATTCGCGCTCGGTGCCGGCAACGGGAAACGACGCAGCGTCCGTACGCGTGGATGCGCGCGCCGCGGACACGTGCGAAGGCGCATCTGCGTGCGGCTGGCCAGCGATCGGATCGGCAACAGAGGTCATTCAGCACCGTTCAACGGAAGGCATCGCATGATGGAAAAATCGACCGTCCCACATAGTCTGCAGGCCATTTGCATGGGGCGATCCGTCACGTCATAACCAAATCACGGATCGATTATGCGGGAACTATGTTGAAACCGCGATGGTCCGCCGCCGTTTGGCGCCGAACTCCCCGCCGAAATTCCCTGGATTTGGCCGGCGATGTGTTTTTCGCTATGCTTGCAACACATTTTGGACGATGACACCGCCATGTACCGCGCCATCACACGACAGATTGAAGTCACCGTCGAACCGAATTTCATGCCGGAACGCTCGTCGCAGGAAAAACGACAGTTCTTCTGGTCCTATACGGTCGTCATCACCAATGCCGGTCAAGAGACCGTGCAGCTGAAGACCCGCCACTGGATCATCACCGATGCGTCCGGCCGCATGCAGGAAGTGCGCGGCGAAGGCGTGGTCGGCGAACAGCCCGTGCTCGGCCCCGGCGAGCGCTTCGAATACACCTCGGGCGTACCGCTGCCGACGGCGTCCGGCTTCATGGAAGGCACCTATCAGATGGTGACCGATACCGGCGAGCCGTTCGAGATCGACGTGCCGCTGTTCTCGCTGGACGGACCGGACGGGAAGCGCGTGCTGAATTAGGCGACCGCCGAAATGTAGAAATGTAGGATGGGTAGAGCGAAGCGAAACCCATCGCTTTCTTCGTATAGTTGATGGGTTTCGCTCCGGCGTGCTGCGCCTGCGCTCACCCCATCCTACGATCTTGCGTAACGCTCTCATTCGTCATGGCCGGGCTTGCTTCTGCGTTGCCGGGCATGACGGTGCACAGCGTAGGATGGGTAGAGCGCAGCGAAACCCATCACTTTCTGAGCTTGTGTGATTGATGGGTTTCGCGAAGACGCTCTACCCATCCTACGGCCTCATCCGATTCAACTGTCAAACAGCCACTGTTCTTCAGACAACAACACCCTTCAGACATGCGTCATCGCCCCTGTTGTTTGCGGCGCGGGGGCGCCGTCGTCGCTTGCATTCCCGCCCCCTTGCGAGAGGGCGTGCGGAACGCCGGGTGCCCGATGCACCCCTGGGCCTGATGCCGATGCGGTCTTCCGCAATTATATGCATCAGGACTTTCGGAAGCACGGGCGATTGCCCGACGTTCCGCCTGCGGTGTTTTTTCGGCTTGCTGAATGCTTGCCCAAGCAACCGATCAAGGTCACCCTTGTTTGGCCCTGCGCGACAGGGCCGGGGGAGCACAAGCTCTTGGGCCGGACGCGTTTCGAATCTGGTCGTCCGTCACTTGATCGGCGGGCCCGTTCCATCCGCAACCAGGCCGCGCCGCCTGTCCCAGTGGTATCCTGACCACAGACGATGCGGCCTGCCCGCAGGCAGCCGGTACCCACATATCCCGTGACGCCGCATCTCCGGCGTCCACCGCCTCCCGCCCCGCAATCGTGACGATCGCGATCGCCCCTCTCGATGGGGCAGGACGATAGGGAAAATAATCAAGATAGGGATGCTGTCAATAGAAATAGGAAAAAATGTTTGGGGGCCTCACTCTGTCATTCTCAGGCAAACCAATTGGTTTGCCTGAGGGCGACTGCGCGCCTTCGCGCAGGCGAACCTCCGCCACTCCACTTGGAGTGGCGGAGAATGACAAGCTTGCCAAGCGAAGTGGCTGGGAATGACAGCGGGCGTGACGCGGGCGGGCGCCCTATTCCACGCCCGCTTCCTGCGGTGTGAACTCGTAGACCGACGAACAGAATTCGCAGGTCACGACGACCTTGTCGTCCTTGACCATGTCGGCGCGGTCCTGCGGCTCGAAGCTCTTGAGCATGCCGGACACGGCATCGCGCGAGCAGGAACACTCCGCGCGCAGCGGAGAGGGCGCGAACACGCGAACTCCGCGCTCGTGAAACAGGCGATACAGCAGCCGTTCGCCGGACAGATCGGGATCGATCAGTTCCACATCCTCGACCGTCCCGATCAGCGACTGACCTTCGACCCAGGCGTCATCTTCCGGCACCGCATCGGCGCTCACGCCGTCCGGCACGTCGCCGGCATGGAGATCGCGCTGCACGCGCTCCGGCGCCTTCGGCAGGAACTGCAGCAGCATGCCGCCGGCGCGCCAGCGATGTTTCGGCCCCCCCTCCTCACCGCTGCGCCACTCCTCGCCGACGGCGAGACGCACCTTGGTGGGGATCTGCTCGGAACGCAGGAAGTATTCATGCGCGGCATCTTCCAGCGTACCGCCGTCCAGCGCGACCATACCCTGATAACGGCTCATGTCAGGGCCCTGATCGACGGTCATCGCCAGATGGCCCTTGCCGAGCAGTGCCGCGGTGCCAAGACCGGGCAGCAGGCGCTCGGCATCGAACCGCGCATAGGCGCGCATTTTATCCGGGGCGCGGAAGTCGACGATCATCAGCGACACCGGACCGTCGGTCTGGGTCTGCAGGATGAAACGGCCGTCGAATTTCAGCGCCGAGCCAAGCAGTGTCGTGAGCACGATCGCCTCGCCGAGCAGCTTGGCCACCGGCGCGGGATAATCATGCTTGGCGAGCAGCTCATCGAGCGCAGGGCCAAGCCGGGTCAGCCGCCCGCGCAGATCGAGCGGCGCGACCTCAAAAGGCAGCACCGCGTCATCGACCGGAACGGAAGACGGCGCGCGAATGGGGGCGTCGGGCTCAAGATTTGGATCTGATGGGGTCATGACGCTCTATTTGGGGTCGGAGGGCCGCAAGTGAAAGGTGCAGGGAACCGGGAAATATCTGCTCGTCATGGCCGCGCCTGTCCCAGCCATCCACGCCTTTGCAAGGTACCAAGACGGGGATGCCCGGCACAGGGCCGGGCATGACGGAGGTCTTGGGCGATAAAGTCGATACGCCTCACGCCACCGCGCGCAGGCACCAGGCCAGAATGCCCTTCTGCGCATGCAGACGGTTTTCGGCCTCGTCGAACACCACCGATTGCGGTCCGTCGATCACCTCGTCGGTGACTTCGTCGCCGCGATGGGCGGGCAGGCAATGCATGAACAGTGCATCGGGTTTGGCCAGCGACATCAGGCGCGCATTGACCTGATAGGGTTTCAGCAGGTTGTGGCGGGTCTCGCCGTCCTTGTCGCCCATCGACACCCAGGTGTCGGTGACGACGCAGTCGACGCCCTTCACCATCGCATCGGGATCATCGCTGAAGGTGATCGGCGCACCGGTCGCCTTGACCCAGTCCTTGAACGGCTTCTTCGGCGACAGTTGCGGCGGCGTCGCGATGTTGAGCTTGAACTGGAAGCGCTCGGCCGCATGGGCCCAGGACATCAGCACGTTGTTGTCGTCGCCGGTCCAGGCCACGGTGCGTCCCTTGATCGGGCCGCGATGCTCCTCATAGGTCATCACATCCGCCATCACCTGGCAGGGATGCGAGAAACGCGTCAGGCCGTTGATGACCGGCACCGTCGCATTTTCCGCGAGTTCCATCAGCGAGTCATGATTGAGAATGCGGATCATGATGATGTCGACAAAGCGCGACAGCACGCGCGCGGTATCGGCAATGGTCTCGCCGCGACCGAGCTGCATTTCTGCGCCGGTGAGCATCACGACCTCGCCGCCGAGCTGGCGCATGCCGACCTCGAACGACACACGGGTGCGCGTCGAGGGCTTCTCGAAGATCATCGCCAGCGTCTTGTTCTTGAGCGGACGATCGGGCTCGGCATTGGAGCCGTCCCGGCCCTTCAGCCTCGCCTTCATGGCGGCGGCTGCATTCATGATGTTGCGCAACTCACTGGCCGGTACGGCCGTGAGATCGAGGAAATGCCGCGGTGACGTACTCATCACGCGGCTCCCTGCGTCTTTGCAGATGTCCTGGCGGATGAGCCGAGCGCCACGCATGCCTGTTCCAGCCGCTGCACGGCCTGCTCGATCTCGGACTCGCTGACGATCAGCGGCGGCAGGAAGCGCACCACGTTGTCGCCGGCGCCGACGGTCAGCAGCTTGGCATCGCGCAATGCGGCCACGAGATCGCCCGCCGGCACCACCGCCTTGAGGCCGATCAGCAGACCTTCGCCGCGCACTTCGCTGAGCACGTCCGGATGGCTGTCGACGACGCCCGCGAGTTTCTGTTTCAGCAGCAGCGACATCTTCTTCACATGGTCGAAGAAGCCGGGCTTCAGCATGATATCGAGCACGGAATTCGCCGCGGCCACCGCCAGGGGATTGCCGCCAAAGGTCGAACCATGGGAGCCGGGCGCCATGCCTTCGGCCGCTTCCGCCGTGACAAGGCACGCGCCGATCGGGAAACCGCCGCCGAGCGCTTTTGCGAGCGACATGACATCCGGCGTCACACCGATACGCTGATAGGCGAAGAGTTCGCCGGTACGGCCCATGCCGGTCTGCACTTCGTCGAAGATCAGCAGGATGCCGTTCTTGTCGCAGAGCTCGCGCAGCGCGCCGAAGAACGCGTTGCTCGGCGCACGCACGCCGCCCTCGCCCTGCAGCGGTTCGATAAGAATGCCGGCGGTGTTCGGACCGATCGCCTTCTTCACCGCTTCGATATCGCCAAGCGGCAACTGGTCGAAGCCGTCGAGCGGCGCACCATAGCCTTCGAGATATTTGGCGGCGCCGGTCGCAGCCAGCGTGCCGAGCGTCCGGCCATGAAACGCGCCTTCAAAGGTGATGATGCGGGTGCGCTCGGGATGGCCCTTGGAGAAATGATAGTGCCGGGTCACCTTGATCGCGCATTCCATCGCTTCCGCGCCCGAATTGGCGAAGAACACGAAGTCGGCAAAGCTCTGTTCGCACAGCCGGGCGGCGAGGCGCTCACCGTCCGGGCTCTTGAACAGGTTCGACATGTGCCAGAGCTTGGTGGCCTGCTCCTGCAGCGCGGCAACCATATGCGGATGGGCATGACCGAGGGCGTTGACAGCAACGCCGCTGGTAAAATCGAGATAGCGCTCGCCATCGGTTCCAATCAGCCAGGCGCCTTCACCGCGCTCGAAAGCGACATCCGCACGCGCGAAAACAGGCAGCAAGTGAGCCTGAGAGAGGGGCGAGGACGTTGCGTTGTTGGTCATAACCGATCCGATCGAAAAGACTGCGTCCGCGTCGATGACAACTGTGCGAAATCGAACAACGGACCCTAGAAACGAAACGTGCCGCCCTTCTCGGGCGGCACGTGGGCATTATTCTAGGTGTGCTGCGAGGACTGTCAACCGCGCACTGCGGCTTTCGAGTCACACGGAGTCGCAGAAAAAGCCGATTTCGCTGCTTTGTTTGCAGAAGCATGTGGACGCGGCATGCCCGACTCTTGCGCGTGAGTCACGGCATATTGTAGCTTTTGCCTCGTCGGATACGACATCTCGTGCGGCGGTAGATCCTTTTGACACATCCAGTGCGGCGTAAAAGCCGGACGCGAAATTCGCGCCCGGTGAGCGCTAAAGGATTCTGACCGCAGGGATTTTTGAAGTCTCAACTCGCAGCGCTGCCCGGTCAGGCTGGCGCTCACGAAGGGAAAATGGCGATGACGGTAATGACATGGACCGACGATCGCGTCGAACAGTTGAAGAAACTCTGGGAAGGCGGCCTCTCCGCCAGCCAGATCGCTGCGGAACTCGGTAACGTGACCCGCAACGCCGTCATCGGCAAGGTTCACCGCCTCGGCCTGTCCGGCCGCGCCAAGAGCCCCTCCTCGGCAGCTCCGCGGCAGCGCAAGGCGCGCCCGGCACAGCAGATGGTGCGCGTCGCCCGCCCGATGGCCCGCGGCAACACGGCATTGGCCCATAATTACGAAGTCGAGGCCGAGCCCGACCCGATCGCCTATGACAATATCGTGCCGATCAGCCAGCGCCTGTCACTGGTCGAACTCAACGAAGCCACGTGCCATTGGCCGATCGGCGATCCGTCGAGCCCCGAATTCTACTTCTGCGGCGGCAAGGCGCTGGCCGGCGCTCCCTATTGCGCACATCACTCGCGCATCGCCTATCAGCCGGCCAGCGACCGCCGTCGCGCGGTGCCGAAGCCGACGCGCTGAACTGGACGTATCAAGCCAAATGCCCGGCAGCGATGCCGGGCATTTTTCGTTTGGCACTTGCTTGCCTCGCCTAGCGAAGCCTCGCTTCGCCGGGCGGGGAGACGTCGGTCTCCGCATGCGAAGCATGAGGGCATCGGGTGAGAGCGACGCTCCACAGACGCGTAGGATGGGTAGAGCGTAGCGAAACCCATCGCTGTCCTGCGCATGGGACGATGGGTTTCGCGAAGACGCTCTACCCATCCTACGATTCCTGCGCGTGGCGGAAACCTACTCCGCCGCCTTGTCGAAGCGGTCATCCAGTGCGTAGCCGGCACCGCGCACGGTGCGGATCGGGTCCGGCTCACCGGCGGGATTGAGCAGCTTGCGCAGGCGGCCGATATGCACGTCGACGGTGCGCTCATCGATATAGATGTCACGGCCCCAGACGCTGTCGAGCAACTGCTCGCGGCTGAATACGCGGCCCGGATGTTCCAGGAAGAACTCCAGCAGGCGATATTCGGTCGGACCGAGATCGATCGGACGGCTGGACCGCACGACGCGGCGCTTGTCGCGGTCGAGTTCGATGTCGCCGAAAGCGAGCACAGTGGCGAGACGCTCCGGCGCGGCACGCCGCAGCAGACCCTTCACACGCGCCAGGAGCTCTGGCACCGAGAATGGCTTGACGATGTAGTCGTCGGCACCGGTGGCAAGACCGCGAACACGCTCGCTCTCTTCGCCACGCGCCGTCAGCATGATGATCGGCAGTGCCTTGGTTTCGGGCCGTGCGCGCAGGCGGCGGCACAGTTCGATGCCGGACAGACCCGGCAGCATCCAGTCGAGCACCACGAGATCCGGCACACGCTCCTTCAAGCGGGTGTCGGCATCGTCGCCGCGAGCTACGGTTTCTACGTCGTAGCCCTCGGCATCGAGGTTGTAGCGCAGGAGCGTCGTGAGTGCTTCCTCGTCTTCAACCACTAAAATGCGCGCGTTCATTGCCATATTGATCAATACCCTCAGTGACGTCCGACAAGCCCTAGATCATGATCCGAGCGGAAGACCGGCTTCCCCTTTTCCGCATCATGCTTCAGGCCGTCGGCGTATTCGCGAAGTTGGTCATGTCGCCCTTCGGACGTTTGTCGACCATCTGCTGACCCTCGATCATGTAGAACACGGTTTCCGCGATATTGGTGGCGTGGTCACCGATCCGCTCGATGTTCTTGGCGCAGAACATCAGGTGGATACAGAACGAGATGTTGCGCGGATCTTCCATCATGTAAGTGAGGAGTTCGCGGAACAGCGAGGTGCAGATGGCGTCGATTTCCTCGTCGCCCTTCCACACCGTCATGGCTGCCGGCAGATCGTGCGCGGCATAGGCGTCGAGCACCGACTTGACCTGGGTGGTCACGAGGTCGGTCATGTGCTCGAGACCGCGGATCAGCTTCAGCGGGTGGAAGTCGCTGTCGAGTGCATTGACGCGCTTGCCGATGTTCTTGGAGAGATCGCCGATCCGCTCCAGATCGGTGGCGACGCGCAGCGCGCCGACGATCTCGCGCAGGTCGACAGCCATGGGCTGGCGCTTGGCGATGGTCAGCACGGCACGTTCTTCGATCGTGCGCTGCAACTGGTCGATCTCGGCATCGGCGGCGACGACGCGGGCGCCGAGTGCGACGTCCCGGCGGATCAGCGCATCGACGGATTCGACGATCTGCCGTTCAGCGAGGCCGCCCATCTCGGCAACGAGACGGGTCAGATCCTGCAGATCGTCGTCGAATGCCTTGGTGGTGTGTTCAAAAGCCATCTCTAAATCCTCCCGCGAACATGTCGCGTCAGCCGAAGCGGCCGGTGATGTAATCCTGGGTACGGCGATCGGTCGGCGACGTGAAGATCTTGTTGGTCTGATCGAACTCGATCAGTTCGCCGAGATACATGAAGGCCGTGGTATCGGAGACGCGGGCGGCTTGCTGCATATTATGGGTCACGATCGCGATCGTGTACTGATCCTTCAACTCGTCGATCAGCTCCTCGATCTTCGCGGTCGAGATGGGATCGAGCGCCGAGCACGGCTCGTCGAACAGGATCACTTCCGGCCGAACCGCGATGGTGCGCGCGATGCACAGACGCTGCTGCTGACCACCCGACAGGCTGAGGCCCGACGCGTTGAGCTTGTCCTTGACTTCGTTCCAGAGCGCACCGCCACGAAGCGCCCTCTCGACGCGGATGTCCATCTCCGACTTGGAGATCTTTTCATAGAGGCGGATACCGAAGGCGATGTTTTCGTAAATCGTCATCGGGAACGGGGTCGGCTTCTGGAATACCATGCCGACGCGGGCACGCAGCAGGTTGAGATCCAGCTTCGGATCCAGAATGTTCTGGTTATCGAGCATGAGCTGACCTTCGGCGCGCTGGCCCGGATACAGATCATACATGCGGTTGAAAATGCGCAGCAGCGTGGACTTGCCGCAGCCCGACGGGCCGATGAAGGCGGTCACGCGGTTCGCCATCAGCGTCAGATTGATCTTCTTCAGGGCATGGTGTTCGCCGTAATAGAAGTTCAGGTCGCGCACGGTGACCTTGGGACGGGTCTCGCCCTGCAGGACCGGCGGCGGCATCGAGACGGAGGGAACGCCAGACGACACAGAAAGCTCACTCATTTTGCTGTCCTCTCGGCGCCGAGAATGCGTGCGCCAATGTTAAGGGCAAGTACGGTCAAGGTGATGATCAGGGCACCGCTCCAGGCGAGCTGCTTCCAATACTCGTAGGGGCTCTGCACGAAGTTGTTGATGGTCACCGGCAGGTTGGCCATCGTCTTGGTGAGATCGAGGCTGAAGAACTGGTTGCTCAGCGCGGTGAACAGCAGCGGCGCCGTTTCACCGGCGACACGCGCCGTCGCCAGCAGCACGCCGGTGATCAGACCGGCCCGGGCTGCACGATAGGCGATCCGCTTGATGACCAGGGAGCGCGGCAGGCCGAGCGCCGAGGCCGCTTCACGCAGCGGGTTGGGTACGAGGCCGAGCATGTCTTCGGTGGTACGGACCACGACGGGGATGACGATCACGGCGAGGGCCAGCGAACCGGCGAGAGCCGAGAAGCCACCCATCGGAACCACCACCGCGCCATAGACGAACAGGCCGATGATGATGGACGGGGCCGACAGCAACACGTCGTTGATGAAGCGGATCACCGAGGTCAGCTTGTCGTGCTTGCCATATTCAGCGAGGTAGGTGCCGGCAAACAGGCCGAGCGGCGCACCGATGCCGACGCCGATCACAGTCATGATGACCGAACCGACGATGGCATTGAGCAGGCCGCCTTCCATGGAGCCGGGCGGCGGCGTGTTCTGGGTGAAGATCTGCAGGCTGATGCCGGCGAGACCGTTATAGAACAGCGTGAACAGGATCAGCGCGAGCCAGGTGACGCCGAACAGGGCGGCACCCATGCAGAGGCCGCGGACAATCGTGTCATTGCGACGGCGGGATGCGTAAATCGGGTTCATGACTTAGTTCCCCGCCTTCTTTTCAAGCCGCATCAGCATCAGACGCGCGGCTGAAAGCACCATGAAGGTGAGCACGAACAGCAGCAGGCCGAGCAGGATGAGGCCGGACTGATGCAACCCGTCGCTCTCCGCGAATTCGGAGGCGATCGCCGCCGAGATCGTGGTGCCTGGACCGAACAGCGAACCGGTGATGCGGAACGAGTTGCCGATGATGAAGGTCACCGCCATCGTCTCACCGAGTGCGCGGCCGAGCGCCAGCATGATGCCGCCGATCACACCAACGCGGGTGTAGGGGATGACGACGTTGCGAACGACTTCCCAGGTGGTGCAGCCGACGCCGTAGGCCGCTTCCTTGAGCACCGGTGGCACCGTCTTGAACACATCGACCGAGATCGAGGTGATGAAGGGCAGCACCATGATGGCCAGGATCAGCGCGGCGTTGAACAGCGAGAGATAGGACGGCGGACCGGCGAAAATGGTGCCGAGCACAGGCACGCCTTCGAAGGTCGCGATCAGGAACGGCTGGAAATGGTTGGCCAGGAACGGGCCGAGCACGAAGAAGCCCCACATGCCGTAGATGATCGACGGAATGCCCGCGAGCAGCTCGACCGCCATGCCGATCGGACGACGCAGCCATTGCGGGCACAGTTCGGTGAGGAAGATCGCGATGCCGAGACCGACGGGAATGGCGATCCCCATGGCAATCACCGACGTGATCAGGGTGCCGTAGATCGGGCCAAGCGCACCAAGGACCGGCGGATCAGCCGACGGAGCCCAGCGCTGCGTGGTCAGGAACGAGAAGCCGAATTCGTGGAGCGCTGGCCATGCGCCGGCGATGAGCGAGAGGATGATGCCGCCGAGAATGAACAGAACGGACAGCGCCGAGATGCGCGTGATCCAATAGAACGCCTGATCTCCGGCCTTGAAGGCGCTCAGCGCCTTTGCGCGGTCATAAGGTCCAGTGGCGTCCATCGGTGAGCTCTGTACGGCCATGTCTGCCACGCCAGTCCCCTGTATTGTTGTATTACCCAAAACGCACTGCCCTGGATGGGCCTGTCAGGGCGCGAAGTCCGAACAGCGAAGAGAAATCCAGCTCGGTAAAAAATAGGCGGAGGAGAGATGCCCCTCTCCTCCGCCCGTACCAGATCAGCTCTTGATGTCAGCCGACCAGGTCTTTTCGATCAGCTTGACGACGGGTTCCGGCATCGGAATGTAGTCGAGCTCCTCAGCCATCTTGTCGCCCTTTTCGAACGACCACTTGAAGAACTTCACGGCTTCAGCCGATGCAGCCTTATCGACCGGGGTCTTGTGCATCAGGATGAAGGTCGCGGCAGTGATCGGCCAGGAAGCGTCGCCCGGCTGGTCGGTGAGGATCACGTAGTAGCCTGGAGCCTTGGCCCAGTCGGCGTTCGACGCAGCGGCCTGGAAGGCTGCAACGGTCGGCTGCACGGTCTTGCCGGCCTTGTTGATCATGCCGGTATAGGTCAGCTTGTTCTGCTTGGCGTAAGCATATTCCACGTAACCGATGGCATTCTTGGTCTGGCCGACATTGCCAGCAACGCCTTCGTTGCCCTTGGCGCCAACGCCAACCGGCCACTCGACGGCGGTACCGGTGCCGATCTTGGTCTTCCACTCAGCCGAGGCCTTCGACAGATAGTCGGTGAAGTTGAAGGTGGTGCCCGAACCGTCCGAACGACGAACAACGGTGATGGCGGCCGACGGCAGCTTCAGCTTCGGGTTCAGTTTGGCGATGGCAGCGTCGTCCCACTTGGTGACCTTGCCGAGATAGATGTCGCCGAGCACTTCGCCGGAGAGAACCAGCTCGCCCGATGCGATGCCTTCGAGATTCACGACAGGAACGATGGCGCCCATCACCATCGGCCACTGAACCAGGCCGTCTTTCTCGAGCTGCTCAGCCTTGAGCGGCGCGTCGGTGGCGCCGAAGGTCACGGTCTTGGCCTGGATCTGCTTGATGCCAGCGCCCGAACCGATGGACTGGTAGTTGAGACCATTGCCGGTCTCTTTCTTGTAGGCGTCGGCCCACTTCGAATAGACCGGGAACGGGAAGGTCGCTCCAGCGCCCGTGATGTCGGCGGCAAATGCCGAGGTCGAGGCGGCCATCAGGCCGGCGACGACGATCGTTTTCAGGAATTTCATGGTTATCTCCATCTGGTGAGCAATAACGCCGAATGCGCCAAGTGGTGCTCACGCCGCCCGTTTAGGGGTGGTCGATTGTGCTTTTATGATAGTTCCGTGACACTTGGATGACAGCGCCAAGCATTTGTAAATGCTTGGTTTTTGGTCATTACCGATAGTTTTACCGCGCAAATGACATCAAAAATGCCGTCCCTTATGGGCCATGCAATACCGTCAAAAATCGACCGTCACAGGGGTTAACAATATGTTTCAGCAGGCGGAATTCGGTCCCGCCAGCATGCGCGCAGACGACAGTCGCGGGCACGGTATTGAGGCTGATCGGACGCTATGACGCACCGCGTGCCAGGGCTTTTTTGACGGTCCGGGCAAAGCGCAGCCATACGAAACCGCCCGAGGGCGGCTCGTAACGGGGGGACACAGCAACCAGGACGAAGGGAGCTTGAAGCGTCAGGACGCGGCAGCGGGGGGAGGCGCCGGCGGCGTCTTCACCTGCGGAAAGGCGGCGGTGAAGGTCGCGCCGTTCTTCGGCACGCTTTCGATCAGCAGCCGGCCGCGGTGCCGGTTCAGGATGTGCTTCACCAGCGAGAGGCCGAGGCCCGTACCGCCCTGCGCGCGGCTGTCGCCGACATCGACGCGGTAGAAACGTTCGGTGAGGCGCGGCAGATGCTCGGGAGCGATGCCCGGGCCATAGTCCCGCACGGCGACGCGGATTTCCGGCACGCCTTCCGCCGTCGATGCGGTGACCAGCGACACGTCGACCTTGCCGCCGGACGCGCCGTATTTCAGCGCGTTCTCGATCAGGTTCTCGAACAGCCTCAGCAATTCCTCGCGATCGCCGGCGATGGATACCGGCGTCTCCGGCAGCTCCATCTCGATCTTGACGTTACGCTCGTTGGCGAGCGGCTCCAGGCCGTCGCCGACCTGGCGGATGATGGGGAGAATATCGACCAGCGTATCCGGCCGCACATGCGCTGACAGTTCGACGCGCGACAGCGACAGCAGATCGTCGATCAGTCGTGCCATGCGGGTCGCCTGCGCATGCATGATGCCGAGAAAGCGCTCGCGCGCCTTGGCGTCGTCCTTGGCCGGTCCCTGCAGCGTGTCAATGAAGCCGGACAGCGCCGCCAGCGGCGTGCGCAGCTCGTGGCTGGCATTGGCGACGAAATCGGCACGCATTTCCTCGACACGGCGCAGCGGCGTCTGGTCATGGAAGGTCATCAGCATGCAGGTGTCGGTACCACCGAAGGCCGTCGGCACCGGCACCGGCGTGATCATCAATTCCATCCAGCGATCGACGGGCACGTGATCGAGATAGGTCGCGCGGCGCGGCTCGGTGGTGGCGATGGCTTCGCGCAGGGCGGTGATGATCTCCGGCGAGCGCAGCGCGAATTGCGCGAGTTCGTTCTTGCGCAAGGCGGGCGCGAGCTGCGCGGCTGCGGCATTGAGATGGATGACGCGGCCGGCGCGGTCGAGCAGCACGGCGGGATCGGGAATGCCGGCGATGATGGCCCGCACTGCGGGCGCCTCGACAGGATTGGCCGCCAAAGCTTCGTCACGCGCCGTCACCACGTCGTGCAGCCGCCACGGCACCAGCGCCGCGCCGGCGATGCAGACGAACACGATACCCGCGCGCAGCGGCGACAATTCGCCGAAAAACACCAGTGCCGCCAGCGCCAGGCCAGCGGCCAGCAGAATGATCGCCGAATGCCGCAGCCGATCAGGCCAGGGCGAGAACATGGTCGATGGGGAAGCTTCAATGGCCATCTGAACCGGATTTCTTCCTGCTGCGAATGCGAATGTGTCAGGCGCCGGAGCGACCGTGTTCCTTCAGCGGATGGCCGACATCGGGCTTGGCCTCCGCTGCGACCGCCTGCAGCTTTTTCGATCGCGAACCAACAATAAGCTCGCGAAGCGTCAGTAACATGACTGATATAAAGAATGGCGCGAGGTAATAAAGCACCCTGAACAGCAACATGCCAGCCAGCAGCTTTTCCTGATCCATCATTTCGAGGCCGACCAGCATCGCGGCGTCGAACACCCCAAGTCCGCCCGGCGAATGGCTGGCGAACCCCAGCAAGGTGGCCGAGACGAACACCACCGCGACCACAACGAAGCCGACATCGGGCTCGGCGGGCACCAGCATATACATCGCCAGCGCGCAGAAGCTGAGATCGATGATACCGATGGTGATCTGCAGCAAGGTCAGCGGGCCGCCGGGCAGCACCACCGACCATGGGCCACGGCCAACGCTGCGCGGCTTCATCCAGACCCAAACCACATAGCCGACGAGGCCGGCGAGGATGACAAAGGCCAGGATGCGGTTCAGCCAGGGCGGCACCTGGTTGATCGCGCTGGCGGCTTCCGGGTGATAGGCGATGCCCATGCCGAGCACCGCGAGATTGCCGAGCCAGAAGGTCAGTCCGGCCAGAAACACGATCTTGGCGACATCGACCGCGCTGAGGTCCCAGGCCGAATAGATCCGGTACCGCACCGCACCACCGGTGAACACGCTGGCGCCGACATTGTGGCCGATGGAATAGCTGGTGAAAGCCGCCAGCGCATTGATCCGGTACGGCACGTCGCGGCGGCCGATCGTGCGCACCGCGAACCAGTCATAGAATGTCAGCGTGAAATAGCCGGCCGCGACCGACAGCGCGGACAGCATGATCAGCCGGGGCTCGGTCTCCGTCATCGCCCGGAAGACGGCGGCGGCGTCGATGTTGCGAAGCTTGTGATACAGCATGTAGCAAGCGACGCCGATCACCGCGACGCTAATCAAGACACCGAGTTTGTGCAGGATTTGCTTCTCGCGCAGAAACGAAATCGCCCTGCGTATTGCTTCCAGCATCTCAACCTCGAATGCGATCCTTTGACCAGGGAGATCTGGACCAGGGAAGTCTGACTAACCTTGGCGGAACCGCCACATCACGTTGTCTTCGGCACAACCGTCGTAGCGCGTTTTTCGGCAAAGTGAAATTCGCCGGCTGTGAATAAAAACAAGCCACATCAGTATATTAGGTCACCCCGAACAAACCACCAGCGTCACGGGCACATTCGCTGCGGCAAAATGCCGACATCCTGACGCGTCTCACGTCACAATGAGGCTTTCGTGACCCCATGTCGCCGATTTGGCGGCGAGACGTTGATAAAACAGACGACAGCGGCATGCACCACCGACCTCACGTCGAGCGGGCCTGCTGCCTGGCCACCACAATGTCGCGCAGCCACGAGCCGATGGCGCAGCCGACGAGATAGAACGCCAACAATGCGAGGCCGAGATCGAGCCAGTAGCCGAAACGGCCGGGCACGACTTTGGCAATCGCGATGCCGACGACGACCACGGCGATCACCGACAGGCGCTGGATCCATGCGCGCGACACCGAACGCCCGCGATAGACCACGGCGATCCAGCCCGTGCAGAAGCCGATCAGGAACGCCCCAAGCAGCCAGCCCCAGTGAAACATGGCAAGATAGGTCATGGCGCTTGCCTCACGACGAATTCGATCCGGCGATTCTGCAGCTTGCCTTCGTCGGTCTCGTTGGTGGCGATCGGCTGTGTGCTGCCGTAGCCGATGGTCGAGAAACGGTCCGCCGGGAGGCCGGCTTTCACCAGATAATCCTCGACCGCAGCCGCGCGCTTTTCCGACAGCGACTGGTTAAACGCCGCGTCGCCATCGCCGTCGGTGTGACCGGCGATCTCGACCCGGACATTGGGGCAGCGCATGGCGATTTCCACGAGGCGGTCGAGCAAGCCCGCGGAATCCACATTGATGCTGGCGCTGGACGTCTCGAACCGGATGCGGCCCTTGGTCAGATTCTGCGCGAACAGCTGCTGGCACACGCTGGCATCGACCGGTGCCGCGGCGGGCTTCACCGAGACTTCGGCCTTGGCCTGCCAGCCCTGCGGAAGCTCCCGCGCCAGACTTGCGCGGATCTGGTCGGCGGCGACCTCATAGAGTGCGTCGCCCGACAGTTTCACCTCGCGGTCAGACACCACCAGCGCGCCGGTCGACAGCCGCGACAACGCGCCGAGCGCCGTTGTCACCGCTGCAGCAAAACCACCGGGCGCGCCGATGCTGGCCTTCAGGTTGTCGACAATCTTCTCATTGCCGAACTTGCGTCCGGCAGCCGACGCAAGCGCGGCGTGGATGTTGTTGTCCGGGACATAGCCGCTCAGCGTCAGCGTGTTGGTCACCGGATCCTTGTTGGCCTGGAACACATAGGGCGGCGCCTTGATGTCGTTGGCCGCCACGGTGAAGCCTTCCGGCAGGTTCTTCAGCGCCGCCGCGACGGCTTCGCGGCCACCGAGATCGCGCGCCATGCCGGAGAGGCTGACATTGGTATCCGAAATGACCGCCTTGCCTTCCTTCAACTTGGCGACCTGATCAAGCAACAGCACAGCTGCGGCATCGAACCGCGGCGGCGCGCCGCGCTTCAGGCCCATGCGGTCGGAGACCTCGGTTCCGCTGAGCGCGGCGCGGGCCGCTTCCACGATTCGCGCCTTGCTGGCGGGTAATGGCGCGGTTCCCCACAGCGTGACACGGACATTGTCGCGCTCCGCGACCCAGACGAACGGCTTGGCCTCGGCGACGAGACGGGTTTCGTCATTGACCAGGCGCACGCCCGGCGACGCCTCGACCGACGAGACGGCGCTGCGCCGCCCCTCTTCGGAGAAGGCTTCCGCGGAAAAGGTGACGTCACGGCCGGCAACCGTGATCTGGCTCTTGTCGAGGATGGTGTTTTTCAGCGCCGCAGTGCTGCGCGCCGTTAAATCCGTCTCAAGCGGAATCGTGCTAACCCAGGCAGCAACCGCCCAAAGGATGGCAAGCGGGATGAGCCCCGGCCACCATTTGGCACTCCACCTGTAAAATCCGTGCATTCGACGTCCTGCGGGTCTGGAAACAGAGAGAAAACAAACCCTTGCGGGACTGTCAAACTGAAATCAAGGCAAACCTCTGGCGCCGCCGCGGGTATTCGAATAACGCTTTGTTCAATCGTTTCTGATCATTTCCGTGGGTAGCATCAATTGCTGGGTCATACGATGAAGCAGATTCGCAACACGATTATTCGTGCTGGCCTGGATGCGCTGTATTTCAGCGGGGCCCACCGGGTGTTGCGACCGATCTTCGGCGGCGTGGGCACCATTTTCATGCTGCACCATGTGCGCCCTGCCCATGCCGGCCCGTTCCAGCCCAACCGCCACCTCGAGATCACGCCCGATTTCCTGCGCGCCACCCTCGCTTATCTGCGTGCAACCGACGTCGATATCGTGACCCCCGATGAAGTGCGGCGGCGGCTAACGGAGCAGGATTTCTCGCGCCGCTTCGCCTGTTTCACCTGCGACGACGGCTATCGCGACAACCGCGACCATGCCCTGCCCGCGATGCAGGATTTCGACGCGCCCTTCACGGTCTATGTCACCAGCGACTTCGCCGCTGGCACCGGCCGGCTGTGGTGGGTGACGCTGGAGCGCATCGTCGCCAAAGCTGATGTGATCGAGACCCCGATCGACGGACAGATGGCGCGCCTGGATACATCGACCCTCGCCGGCAAGGATATGGCGTTCGACCGCCTGCATGGCTGGCTGCGCGGCTTGCCGGAAGAAGCGGATATCCGCCGCGAGGTCAGCGCGCTCTGCGCTGCGCATGGCATCGACGAAGACGCGGTCAGCCGTGAGCTGTGCATGTCGTGGGACGAACTCAAGCCTTTCGCCGCCGATCCGCTGGTGACGATCGGCGCGCATACCGTGAGCCACTGCAATCTCGCCAAACAGACCGAGGCGATGGCCGCGCATGAATTGTCAGCCAGCCGCACCGATATCGAAAACGTCCTGCAGCGCCCGGCCGTGCATCTGGCCTATCCCTATGGCGACCGCTGCGCTGCCGGCACACGGGAATTCGCACTGGCGAAAAGCGCCGGCTTCCAGACAGCCGTGACGACCCGCCCCGGCGTGATCGCCTCGGAGAACTCCTCACAACTTACGGCGCTGCCGCGGGTCTCTCTGAACGGCAACTATCAGGACACCCGCTATCTGCCGGTGCTGACCTCCGGCGCGGCCACCGCGATGTGGAACGGCTTCCAGCGCCGCGGCGTCGGCTAGTCTGGCCATACGCTGCAGGCGAACTGCAGCCTCGCTGGCGTCTTGCGTCCCGCGCCGGATCAGACCGGCTTTTGCGGCGCATCGGTCTCCGGCGGAAAATACACGCCCGACATCGGATCGACCCAGCACAGATGCTCGTTGACGCGGGTTACGCCAGCCACATTTTCAGCAGCCACGACGATCGCCCGACGGACATTCTCGTCCGTGATGAAGCCGTCGATGTCCACGACGCCATCCTTCACCCGGACGTCGAGGCCGAAGGGTGTCCATTCGTTATGCCTGAGCACGGCGACGATGCGGCGGCGGATCAACGCATCACTCGACTCGACATCGGAGACATCGTGCATGACATCGGCGATGGCCTCGACGAAATTCTGCCGGCTGACGATACCCACGAGCTTGTCGCCCTGCACCACCGGCACGCGCTTGATGTGATACTTCTCCATCACCTCGACGATATCGGCTAGGCCAGTGTCCTCGGTCACCGTGCGGACCTCGCGGGTCATGATCTCATGCACCTTGCGGCCGGCTTCGCGAACATAATCGATGGCCTGCAGACTGGGGCCACGCACGAATTCGAGCCAGCGCGGGCGCCTGCGCTGCGTGCCGACCTCCTGCCGACGCAGGAAATCCCGCTCGGTCACAATGCCGACCAGCTTGCCGGCGGCATCCACCACAGGCAATCCGCTGACGTGGCAGTCGATCATCAGCCGCGCAGCTTCGCTGATCGACGCGTCTGGCGACACGGTGACAAGCTTGCGGGTCATAATTTGATGAGCTCTCATGACACTCTCCCGTTGGGTTGAGGTCCGTTTGCCGGACGAACCAACACGAGAAGCCTACGCCGGCCGCCGGTTCCGGCCTTGATCTGGGTCAACTGCAGCAGCGCTGGTTGACTCGCCTTGTTGACTCCCCTTGCCCGCCGCCGCACACAATCGGCCCAACGACAAAACAAACGGGAGGCATCATGTTCACCAATCTGTTTTCGCTCGATGGCCGCATTGCACTCGTCACCGGCGGCTCGCGCGGCATCGGCAAGATGATCGCAGCGGGATTTCTCAGCCAGGGCGCAGCCAAGGTCTACATCACCGCGCGCAAGGCCGGGCCATGCGAAGCGACCGCAAAAGAACTCTCCGCGCAGTATGCCGGCGAATGCATCGCACTGCCGATCGACATCTCGACCATGACCGGCATCGAGATGCTGGCTGCCGAAATCAAGAAGCGCGAACCCAAGCTCGACATTCTCGTCAACAATGCGGGCGCCGCCTGGGGCGCGGACTTCGACGAATTTCCGGAGAGCGGCTGGGACAAGGTGATGACGCTGAACGTCAAGACGCCGTTCTTTCTGACCAAGGCGCTGGCCGGACCGCTGCGTGCAGCAGCCAGCGCGGACAAGCCCGCCAAAGTCATCAATATCGCGTCCATCGACGGCATCTTCGTCAATCCGATGGAGACCTATTCCTACGCCGCCAGCAAATCAGGCCTGATCCACCTGACGCGCCGCATGGCCGTAAGACTGATCAAGGATCACGTCGTCGTCACAGCCATCGCGCCGGGCCCGTTCCAGTCGGACATGAACAAGGCCGCCCGCGACAATGCCGATGAAGTGGCGACCCGCGTGCCCGCCGGCCGTATCGGCACCGACGAGGACATGGCAGGCACCGCTATCTATCTCGCCTCGCGCGCCGGCGACTACGTGGTCGGCGCAACCATCGCGGTCGATGGCGGCATCGTTTATGCGAATCCGGGCATCAAGGGCGACGGCTGGGATTGAGGACATGCGCGGCGCGTCATTGCGGGCCCTCAAGGGCTGCAATGACGCGCTGCCGATCTATCAGCCTCGGCTACAAACTAGGCAATTAACCAGTTCTCGGCCCGAAGACGACATTTAGGCTGCAAAGCTATTTTTGAATAACTGTCTGATTCCTATAAATATAATTTCCAGCATCGTCCGGCCGTCGTCGTTGTACACAATGGCACGCGCCTTGCTTCGTTAACTTCCGAGACATCCATGCCTCGGGGAGTGAACGGCAATGGCGGACTCACTGCATACAACGACGGTCCTTGCCGAACCCGACCCGATCGCGGTCGACTGGGGCACGACAGCACTCGTCATCATCGACATGCAGCGCGACTTCATGGAGCCCGGCGGCTTCGGTGAGACGCTGGGCAACGACGTGTCGCAGCTCGCCGGCGCCGTCGCCCCCATCGCTGCGGTGCTGAAAGCCGCGCGCGAGACGGGGATGATGGTGGTGCACACCCGCGAGGGACACCTGCCCGATCTGTCCGACGCGCCGCCCGCCAAGATCGAACGGGGCGCGCCCTCGTTGCGGATCGGCGATCCCGGCCCGATGGGACGCATCCTCATTCGCGGCGAGGCCGGCCACGACATCGTTCCCGCGCTCTATCCGGTCGAAGGCGAGATCATCATCGACAAGCCCGGCAAGGGCGCGTTCTACGCCACGACGCTCGGTGCCGACCTCAAGGCGCGCGACATCGACACGCTGCTGATCTGCGGCGTCACCACGGAAGTCTGCGTCAACACCACCGTGCGCGAGGCGAATGACCGCGGCTATCGCTGCATCGTCATCGCGGATGGATGCGCGTCGTACTTCCCCGAATTCCACGAGATGGGCCTGAAGATGATCAAGGCCCAGGGCGGCATCTTCGGCTGGGTCGCCGACTCCGCCGCCATTCTCGATGCCATCGCTCGTTCTGAAACGACACTTTCTGAAAACACACCGGAGACTTCCAACAAACTTGCAGCAGGAGCATCACGATGAGCACGACCGCAGGGACGTTTTCTAAAGATTCTGCCGGCAAATCCGACTTCAAGCCCGCTCTATGGACGCCGGGCGACTGGAACGCATTTTTCGGCTTCGGCACCAACATCCTCGTCAACATGCTGGTGCTGACCGGCCTGCTGCGTTTCGTCCTGAAAATGCCTGACAACATCGTGTTCGGCCGCATCCTGCCGGCGATGGGCCTGATGATGTGCCTGTCGACGATGTACTACGCCTGGCTTGCCTACAAACTGGCGGAGAAGACCGGCCGCACGGATGTCTGCGCGCTGCCCTCGGGCATCAGCGTGCCGCATATGTTCATCGTCACCTTCGTGATCATGCTGCCGATCTCGATCACGACAGGCGATCCCATCAAGGGCTGGGAGGCGGGCCTCGTCTGGGTGTTCTTCCAGAGCTTCATCCTGATGATCGGCGGCTTCATCGCCCCCTGGATCCGCAAGGTGACGCCGCGCGCCGCGCTACTCGGCACGCTGGCCGGCGTCTCCATCGCCTTCATCGCGATGCGCCCGGCGCTGGAAATGTTCATGACGCCGGTGATCGGTCTCACATGTTTTGCCATCATCATGCTGAGCTGGTTCGGCGGCTATAAATATCCCAAGGGCATTCCGGCAGGCCTTGTCGCCATTGGTGTCGGCATGGTGATCGCCTGGGGGTCGAACCTGCTCGGCATCGGCATCGGCGGCGTCAGCGTCGCCGGTGTCACCGCGGCCTTCAGCAATTTCGGTTTCTCGGTGCCGATCCCGGCCTTCGATCACGTGTTCTCCGGCTTCCAGTTCCTCGGCGTCATCCTGGTCACCGCCATTCCCTATGGCATCTACGACCTGGTGGAAGCGATGGACAATGTAGAGTCCGCGGAAGCAGCCGGCGACGACTATCCGACCACCCGCGTACTGACCGCCGACGGCGTCGTCTCGCTGATCGGCTGCCTGATGGGCAACCCTTTCATCAATGCGGTCTATATCGGCCATCCCGGCTGGAAGGCGATGGGTGGCCGGATCGGCTATTCGGCGGCGACCGGACTGATGGTGATCGTGCTGTCGTGGTTCGGCGTCATTGCCTTGATGCTGGCGATCATTCCTGTGGTCGCGATCTCACCGATCCTGCTCTATATCGGCATGCTGATCTGCGCGCAGGCCTTCGAGACCACACCACGCGAACACGCCCCCGCTATCGCCCTCGCACTGACGCCGCATCTTGCGGCCTGGGCCACGGTGCTGCTGTCAGGCGCACTCGGCGCCGCCGGGATGAATTTCGGCGCGATCCATTCGCCCGAATTCATCGCCAAGATGGGGCAGAACGGCGTGCTGTTCCACGGCCTCGAAGTCATGGGCGGCGGCTCGATCCTGGTCGGTCTCGTGCTCGGCGCCATTGCGGTGTTCGTCATCGAGCGCAAATTCATCAACGCATCAGCCTTCGCTCTGGCCGGTGCCGTGCTGACCTATTTCGGCTTCATGCACGGCGAAGCCATCGGCATCGGCGGCGGATTGGGGGTGACGCCCGGCGTCGCTCTCGCTTATGCTCTTGTTGCAGCCGGGCTCTTTGCCGCGGACAAGTTCGGTGCAACCAGCCTGTCTTCTGTCCCGCAATCGGAGCCGCCACTTGCCGTGCCTGCTGAATAATATCGTCTCAACCTGCGGGTGGCACACCCGTGCCATCCGCAGCAGGTTCGCATCGTGCAGTCTTGCATCGTGAGTGAGTCCGTTCCCGAAACCATTGCCGCCATCGTTGCCGCGCATCGCGCCGGCACCGTGACGCCCGCACAGACCGTTGCGCGCAGCTATCAGCGCATCCGCGAGCGCGGCGATACCGCCATCTTCATCACGCTGCGCGTTGAGGCCGAGGCCATCGCCGAGGCCGAGGCGCTCGCTGCGAAGGACCCCGCCACGCTGCCGCTCTATGGCGTGCCGGTGGGCGTGAAGGACAATATCGACGTCGCCGGCCTGCCGACCACCGCGGCCTGTCCCGCCTTCGCCTATAACGCCACGCGCGATGCCAGTGCCGTGGCGCGGCTGCGCGCAGCGGGCGCGATCATCATCGGCAAGACCAATCTCGACCAGTTCGCGACGGGTCTCGTCGGCGTGCGCTCGCCCTATGGCATTCCGAAGAATGCGATCCGCGACGATCTCGTGCCAGGCGGATCCAGCTCAGGTTCTGCCGTTGCGGTCTCAGCAGGCCTCGTGCCGCTGACGCTGGGGACAGACACTGCGGGCTCCGGCCGCGTGCCGGCGATGCTCAATAACATTGTGGGCCTCAAGCCGAGCCTCGGCCTGATCCCGACCGCTGGCGTCGTGCCGGCCTGCCGCACGCTGGACTGCGTCTCGATCTTCACGCTGACTGTGGACGATGCGATGGCTGCGCTCGATGTAATGGGCGGCTATGACGCGCATGATCCCTATTCGCGCAAGCGGGTGCCGGGTTCGCTCACCGCCTTTCCGAAGGGTCTCAAGCTCGGCGTGCCACGCAATGGCCAGTTGATCTTCTTCGGCGACAAGGCCTCGGAGAAGGCCTATGAGGACGCGCTGAGGCGCTGGACCTCGCTCGGCGCGACGCTGGTCGAGTTCGACCTCGAGCCGTTCTATGAGACCGCGCGGCTGCTTTACGATGGCCCGTGGGTGGCCGAGCGCCTGCTGGTGATCCGCGATCTGCTGGCATCGGCACCGGATGCGATTCATCCTGTGACACGCGAGATCACCATCGCCGGTGCACGCCAGAGCGCGACCGATACGTTTGCGGCCCTCTACAAGCTGCAGGATCTCAAGCGTGTCGCCGAACAGGCTTTCACTGCTCTCGACGCTTTGGTGCTGCCGACCGCGCCGACCGCCTATACGACGGCGCAGGTGCTGGCCAATCCCATCGAGCTCAATTCCCGGCTCGGCACCTATACCAACTTCGTCAACCTGCTCGACCTCTGCGGCCTCGCCATTCCCGCTGCCATGCGTGCCGACGGAATCCCGTTCGGCATCACGCTACTGGCGCCGGGCGGCGATGACGCGCTGCTGGCCAGTATCGGCCGGGTGTTTCACGCCGACACCAAACTGCCGGTTGGCGCCAGGGCCCTGCCGCAGCCGGCGCTCGCGCCGCTCTCGGACAAGCTCGCTGATGGCGAGATCGGCCTCGCGGTGGTCGGCGCGCATCTGTCGGGGATGGCGCTGAATAGCGAATTGCAGGCGCTGAATGCGCGCCTGCTGAAAGCCACGACGACGGCGCCCGACTACAGGTTCTATGCGCTGAACGGCACCACGCCGCCGAAGCCCGGCCTGCTGCGCGTCGCGCCCGGCTCGGGCACGGAAATCGCTGTCGAAGTCTGGGCACTGTCGGCAGAGGCCTTCGGCAAATTCGTTGCATCGCTTCCGCAGCCGATGTCGATCGGCACGCTGACACTGTCCGACGGATCGACCGTCAAGGGCTTCCTGGTGGAAGCCAGGGCAACGGAAGATGCGCGCGATATTTCGTCGTTTGGCGGATGGCGAGCCTATATGGCGCAAGCGAAATAACGCACGGCTCGTGCGCTCCCCCGCCCCGCGCTTTTGCGGAGAGAGGGCTCTCGCTTCACTTGCTGACGCGCATGCGGCGGCTCCCCCTCACCCGACCGGCTTCGCCGGTCGACTCTCCCCGCAAGCGGGGAGAGGCAAGAGAACTAGGCCGCCCGGATATTGCCCATGAAGCGATCGAGTTCGGCACGCAGGCGCGTGCTTTCGCTCGACAGGGTCTGCGCCGAATTCAGCACCTGAGCTGACGCCGCGCCGGTTTCGGTCGCGCCGCGATTGACGTCGACGATGTCGCCGGCAACCTGCTGGGTGCCATGCGCAACACGCTGGACGTTCTGCGCGATCTCGCGCGTGGCTGCGCCCTGCTGCTCGACGGCGCTGGCGATCTCCGAGGCGATGCCCGAAATTTCGCCGATGGTGCTGCCGATCTGCTTGATCGCCGCCACTGACTCCTGCGTCGCGCTCTGCATGCCTGCGATCTGGGTCGAGATTTCCTCGGTCGCCTTTGCAGTCTGGCTGGCCAGCGACTTCACTTCGGACGCCACGACCGCGAAGCCGCGGCCGGCATCTCCGGCACGCGCAGCCTCGATGGTCGCATTGAGGGCCAGAAGATTGGTCTGTTCCGCAATTGCCGTGATGAGATCGACGACGTCGCCGATGCGCTGCGCGGCGCGCGACAATTCGCCGATGCGGGCATCGGTCTGCTGTGCCTGCACCACGGCGCTGTCAGCGATCTTGCTGGAGGTCTGGACCTGGCGGCCGATTTCATTGACCGACAGGGAAAGCTCCTCGGTCGCGGTCGCCACCGACTGCATGTTGGACGAGGCTTCATCCGAAGCGCCGGCGACACGGCTCGACAATCCTTCGGTGGTCTCGGCGGTGCGCGTCAGCGTGCCCGCTGCGACTTCCAGCTGACCTGCCGATGCCGACACGTTCGAAACGATCGCCCCCACGGCGGACTCGAAATCGTCGGCAAAGCGAATGAGTTCGGCACGGCGCGCCGCACCGGCCTCGCGGCTTTGCTCTTCCTGTGCGGCGGCATCCCGCTCGGCCTTCGCGATGGCCTGCACCTTGAACTCTTCCACGGCGGACGCCATGTCGCCGAGTTCGTCGCGGCGGCCGAGACCCGGCAGCACGACTTCGAAATCACCGGCCGCAAGCTTGCGCATCGCCGCGCACATGGCGATCATCGGACCGGCAATGCTGCGCCCCAGCAGCAGCGCAAGAATGGCACCGACGATGAAGCCGCCAACACCCAGCACCATCACCTGACGTTCGGTGTCGTGGATCGTGGCGTCGGACTCGTTTTCAAGACGTTGCTGATCGGACAGCAGGTCCGCCTTCATTCCCGACGACAGCTTGGTGATCGCTGCCGCTGTCTCCGACATTTCCTGAACGAGACCGTCGATCTTCTTGGTGTTCTCAACGAACTTGACGAAGGCTTCGGCGTAGAGCTTCGTGTCCGCGGTGATCTCCTTCACCTTGTTGTTGATCTTGTCGTCATTGGCATAGATCGTCGCGAACGAGTTCTGCAGGAACTTGATGCGGGCCGTCGCGGCATTCGAGGTCTTGTCCTCGGCCTTGCCTATATAGGTATTCACGAGCGAGGTCGCTGTGATGAACTGGGTCGTGATCTCCTTGACCTGATCCTGCACGGAGGCAAGGCCGGCCATGGTCGCGGTGTCGCCGAGATCGTCGATCTTGTTGCGCAACATCAGGCTGGTACGCGACAACTGGGTCGATGCGATGGTGTCGTTCTGTCCCTTCAAGGTGAGGATGTCCGCGAACACCTTGGTGAAGGTGGTGAATTCGCGGGACAGTTTGGTGATCTTGTCGAGCCGCGCAGAATCCCTGGTCGCCTTCATCGACTGATCGATGGCGTCTTTCAGGCTCGCTTCCGCAGCCTTCGCCGCCTTCGCGTCCTCTTCACGGCTGGTGAGCACGTAATAGCGCGTCAGCGCCTGATAGGAGGTCAGTTCACGGTCGATATTGCGGGCCAGACCGGACTCCGCAACGCTGGTGCGATACGACACCACGCCGGCCGAGATGCGCTCGAAGCCGACATAAGCCAGCACCATGCTGAGCGCGGAGATGGCGAGCACGGCCGCAAAGCCCAGCGTCACCTTGGCGCGAAACCTGAGGGCAGGAAACTTAAAAGAAGCCGGCTTCTTCCGGACAAGCGTCGTCGTTGCCACCTGGGGCCCCCGTTCATCACTCCCAACATCCCGGTCATCGCGCGCAAGCGCGCGCAAAGCCGATGCCCAAACCTACGGCACATTGGCTAAGGACGAGTAAACGGATACCGGAACTTCTGGAGGTTGCGCGGCAGGCGAACGAGATCGCCCGTTATTATTCCGGGACGGGGCCGACGCCGTAGGCGGCGGGACCGAACCTGGAATCCCGACATGGGAATCTTCGGAGAGCCAAGCCACCCCGGGAATCCCCGCCACTCCAGTTGGAGTGGCTGAGGTCCGTGCGGCTTCGCCGCGCGCCCCGGAATGACCGCGTTTGGACTACGCCGCCATCGCCGGCGGGGTCAGCGACTGCCAGTTGTTGGCGAGCTGCAGCTTGGGCTCGGTGAGCGCCTGCAACTGCTCCAGCGTCATGCCCTCGACCATCTCGCGCACGAACAGGCCCTGCTCCGTGACGTCGATGACTGCCAGATTGGTGTAGATGCGCTTGACGCAGCCCGGTGCCGTGAGCGGCAGGCTGCACGTCTTGAGGATGCGCGGTTTCCCCTTCTTGTCGGTGTGATCCATGATGACCCGGATTTCCTTGGCGCCGACTGCCAGATCCATCGCGCCGCCGACGCCGGGCGGGAAGCTCGGGTCTTCCGTGGTCCAGTTGGCGAGATCGCCGGCTTCCGAGACTTCGAAGGCGCCGAGCAGACTGACATCGAGATGCTTGCCGCGGATCATCAGGAAGGCGTCGGCATGGTGCATGAACACACCGCCCTTGATCAGCGTCGTGTAGCTCTTGCCGGCGTCGATCAGATTCTCGTCTTCCATGCCGGGCTCCGGCTTCGGCCCGAGGCCGAGAATGCCGTTCTCGCTGTGGAAGATCACTTCGCGACCACCCGGCACATAGCTCGCCGCCAGCGTCGGCATGCCGATACCGAGATTGACATAGGCGCCCTCCTGCAGGTCCTGCGCGGCGCGCCAGGCCATCTGGTCACGATTCAGCGGCTTGTAAGTCGACGTCATGCCTTTGCTCCTACGACCACGATACGATCGATAAAAATGCTCGGCGTCACCACCGCTTCGGGATCCATGCTGCCGAGCTCGACCATCTCGTCCACCTGCACGACGCTGAGATCGGCGGCCATGGCCATGATCGGATTAAAATTGCGGGCCGACTGGTTGTAGACGAGATTGCCCCAGCGATCCGCCTTCCTGGCGCGCAGCAGCGCGACATCGCCCTTCAGCGGCTGTTCGAGCACATGCAGCACGCCGTTGATCTCGCGGGTTTCCTTGCCCTCGGCGAGCTTCGTGTGCGCGGTGACCGGCGAGAAGAAACCGCCGAGCCCGGCCGCATGGCAGTGCATGCGCTCGCTGATGATGCCCTGCGGCACCAGTTCCAGTTCGAGCGTCTTGTTGCGATAGGCATTGAGAAACGCGCTGTAATCGCCCGAGCGCGGATAGGAGCAGATCACCTTGCTGACGCGGCCGGAATTGATCAGGCGGGCCAGGCCGGTATCGCCATTGCCGGCATTGTTATGGACGATGGTGAGATTGGTCGCGCCCTGTTCGTGCAGCGCCTCCAGGAGATCATCGGCAATGCCGACTGTACCGAACCCTGCCACCAGGACGACTGCACCGTCCTTCACCCCAGCCACGGCCTCGGCCGGGCTGGCTACGCGCTTATCGATCACTCCCGAAAACTCCTCGTCGCGGAATTGCTATTGTCCGCAATCGCTTGCGGCATTTATTGCGCCGCGACTAGCAGTCCGCTGAAAAAGCTCAAAATCAGACTATTTTTCTATCCAATCGACGGGCTGGATGGTGGTGTAGTTTGC
>NZ_JBXAMO010000015.1:0-137362 GCF_058800725.1 Tardiphaga sp. GW822-FHT04G09
GGCCACCCGGGCTGGGCCATTCCTCACGGAACGAGGCCACTATAGCGCAACACGCTAATACAAGGATGGGTAGAGCGGAGGCGCATCGCCCCGGAGCGAAACCCATCAACTGCAAACCGTTCGAAGACGGGTTTCGCGAAGACGCTCACCCCATCCTACGATCGCGCCTTACCTCAGCTCACCACTTCAATTCACGCATCAGCGCCTTCGGCGGATGGCCGAACAGTTCCTTCACTTCCGCGGCGCCCATCTGTTCGATGCCTTCGAAGTCCCCGGCATGGATGCCGCGGGTAACGAACAGCAGGTCGATGCCATAGGCATGGGCGCCGGTGAGATCGGTGCGCACGGAATCGCCGATCGCCAGCACGCGATCCAGCGCGGTGTCCTTGCCGCGCTTTGCTTTCGCCAGCGCCATGGCCTGATCGTAAATCGGCCGATGCGGTTTGCCGTAGAAGATCACCTCGCCGCCCATCTCGCGATAGAGCTCGGCGACCGCGCCGGCGCAATAGATCAGGCGGTCGCCGCGTTCGACGATGATGTCCGGATTGGCACAAACCAGCGTCAGTTTGCGCGCCAGCGCCTGGTTCATCATATCGCGATAATCGTCGGCGGATTCGGTTTCGTCGTCGAACAGTCCGCTGCAGACGATGTAGTCCGCCTGTTCTAGCGGTACCAGCTTCACATCGAGGCCGCGATGGATCGAGCTGTCGCGGTCCGGTCCGATCAGATACATCGCCTGACCCGGTCGGCCGGCGACGAAATTGCGGGTCAGGTCGCCGGACGACACGATCGCATCATAGACGTCGTCGGCGACGCCGAGCTTGCGCAGTTGCCGTTGCACGGAATCCGCCGGCCGCGGCGCGTTGGTGATCAGGATCACCGTGCCGCCCTGGGCGCGGAACGTATGCAGTGCCTCGCAGGCTTCGGGGAAAGATTCGAGACCGTTATGGACGACGCCCCAGATGTCGCTGAGGACGACATCGACATGTCCGGTGAGGTCGCGCAAGCGCTCGACGAAACGCAGTGTGGTCATTGGATTGAGTGCCGATCAGTTCGGGCCGGTGGCGCGGCGCGCCAGCGCGGCATTGCCGGTGGAGCGCGGCGGCTCAGGCCGCGCAGGCGTGCTTGGTGCAGATCTCGCTGGGCCATTGGGGTCCGTGGGCGCCTTGGCAGGTTCCTTCGCAGGTTCCTTGGCGAGTTCCTTGGCGGGAGGATTTGACGCACCGCCATGGGCCGGAGTTTCCGGCCTGAGCGGGCGGGGCGCCGCGAAAAGGAAGCCTTGCCCGAACCGGACGTCGAAGTCGAGCAGGTCCACCACGGCCCGTTCGCCCTCGATCCGCTCGGCGATCAGGTCGATCCCGAAGCGGCCGAGCAGGTCGGAGAGATCGGCGGGGTGAATGTCGGAATTCGAGCTGTGTTTGGGGTCCAGCAACAGCGACGCCGGGACCTTGATGAAGCGCACCCCGCGATCGGCGAGGTCGCGCGGCTCGATCCGCAGATCCGTGACATGATCGATGGAGAAACGATAGCCGCGCTGCGCGAGGGCGGCGAGGTGTTCGCTCTCGATCGGGCCGAGATTGCGGAACGCGCTCTGCTTGAATTCCAGCACGAAGGACGGCGCCAGCGCGCGGTTGGCTTCGAGGAAGTCGATGCATTGTGCGAAGGTCTCGGCATTGGCCAGCGTGGTGCCGGCCATGTTGCAGAACACGCCGACATCCTTGTTGCGCACCATCAGACGGCGCAGCACCTGCATGCAGCGCAGCAGCACCATGTGATCGATCTGGCCCATCAGGCCGGCCGCTTCCGCCGGGCCGATGAACTCGTCGGCGGTGATCACCTGATCCTTGTCGTCGCGCAGCCGCGTCATCGCCTCGTAGAAGCGTACCTTGCGCTGCGGCAGCGTGACCATCGGCTGCAGATAGATGTCGATGCGGTTGTCGGCGATGGCATTCTTCACCACGGCGGTGAACTGTGCATCGCTGCGCGACGGCGCTGCTTCAGGCCTGACGACGATCACGGGCGCGGTCGGCGTCACGGTGTCTTTGACGGCGAGCGGAACATCAGCAACGGCCACGGCCTTGACCGGCGATGGCGGCGCGCTCGCCGCCGAAACCGTCGCCGGCATCGCGGTCAGCATGTCCTCATGGCTGGCGACCGACGTCGCCAGCTGTTTCACCAGCGCGCCTAATTCGCCGATCTCGCCGACGACAGTCTGGATGCGCTCCTGATTGGCGGAACTGGCTGACGCGATCTTGCTTTCGACCAAAGCGAGGCGGCGGCCGAATTCGGCAACCTGCCGGGCGAGATCGGCGGTGCCGCGCGACAGGTCGGTGATCTGGCCGGTGGATTCGTTGCGGTCTTTGATCCGCATCGACACGGCGTTGTAGAGAATCATGACGGTGAGCGTGGCCAGCGCGACGATGGCGGACTCATAGCCGCTGACGCCGGCGATCGCATACAGCACCATGCCAAGCGATGCCGCGACCAGCATCATGCAGATGCCAACGAAAATCGTGGAGATGCGGATCATAACGCGCGCAACATCCTCAAACCCAAACTCCTGCACGGCATGACGGGGTCCAGCCGCGAGCGCTACTTGCGCCTTAAGTGTCCGGCCAAGCTTAGCATTATTGTTGATTCGGAAAGCAGGGCTCGGGGAACTTGCCCACCGGTGCTTTTGCCCTCAGGCGCTGGCGCGGCCAAGCGTATCGGCCATGGCGGCACCGCGCGCGCCCATCGGCCGGCCCGGCCCGACGGTGGTATCCACGGCCGTCTGGTGCTCGATCTCGGAATTCAGCTCGGCCCCGCACAGCACGATGATCGCTGACATCCACATCCACATCATCAGGCCGATGGCGGCGCCGAGAGAGCCGTAAGTGGCGCTGTAATTGCCGAAATTGGACAGGTACCAGGACAGCAGCGCTGAGCCGGCGAGCCAGAGCAGGGTGGCGGCGAGGGTGCCGATGCTGAGCCATTCCCAGCGCGCGCCCGGGCGGCTCGGGCCGAACCGGTAGAGAATACCGAGCGCCAGCATGACCACCAGCAACAGCAGCGGCCAGCGGGCGAGGCTGATGATCATCTTGCTGTCGGCCGCGAGACCGATCTTGTCCAGCGTCAGCGGCAGCGCGACGACCGCGCTGACCATCAGCAGCAGGGTCGCGATGGCGCCGGTGGTGAAGGCGAGCGACAGCAGGTTGAGCCTGATGAAGCTGCGCTTCTCGCGCTCGCCATAGACGACATTGAGCGCATCGATCACGGCCTTCACCCCGGCATTGGCGCTCCACAGCGCCAGCGCAAGGCCGAACAGGAAAGCAAGGCCGAGCTTGGCCTGCCCGTTGGCGAGCACGCGCGCGATCTGGTCCTGCACAATCTGGAACGAGCCATCCGGCAGCATCAGCGCCAGTGTTTGCAGATTGTCTGAGATTGTTGAAGCATCGGCGAACAGGCCGTAGCAGGAGACCAGTGCCGTGATCGCCGGAAATACGGCGAGGAGACCGAAGAACACCACGCCTGCGGCAATCGCCAGCAGCCGGTCGTCGTTGATCTGCTCATAGGTGCGCCACAGCACATCCTTCCAGCCCGTCCATGGGATCTGCAGCGGGCTGGAAGAAAGACGACCGCGGCCGGGCTGTGCGAGTTCGCGTGTGAACGTCGCCGGTGGCGGGACATCGGTGTCGCCGATCGGTTCCGGCTCATCGGCAACGGATTTCTCGGCTGTGCGCGTGGAGAGAAAGCTCTGCAAGGCGAGCACGGCAAAGATGGTCGCTGCCACCAGCAGCAGACTGTCCGTGTCGGATCGGCGGACGGCCATCAGGCGTTCGCTTTGCTCGCGGGTCTGCGGGCAGCGGCCGACTGCGCAAGGCTGCGGCGCCTTGCAAGGGCCCAGCCGGCAAGCGTTGCGGCCAGAACGAGGCCGGCTTTGACGGGGCCATTGTTTGGCGCGGGCTGGGCGGAGCGTGTGCTCGGCCTGAATTCGTTGGGTGCAGCCGCACGATGCGGTGCGGCCGATGTGACCTGCTCATGCTTGGCAGGGCTCGCATTGATCGCGACGCGCAGCCGGCTGCCCAGACTCGGAAACTGTTTTGCGGGGCGCTTCAGGCGGCTCGCCGCGAGGATGGCGAAGAGCGCAGCGAGCACCAGCAGCAACCCGCCGGTTGCGCCAAATGCCTGAAACAGGCCGTAGCGCAATTCGACCCAGCGAAACAGCGCGGCGGCGCCGACGAGCAAGGTGGCGATCAGGAAGATGCCGGCGGCGGCGTAAAGCCCGGCAGCAACAGCATAGGACACGGCGATGCCCTGGGTCTGTTCGGTGCGGTCACGGACATAGGACGACGTGGCGCGCTTGACCTGATTGAGCTTGAGCGCCAGCCCTGTTCGCACCAGGGCGCTTGCGAGCGGTGGCATCGTGGAAGCCTCATTCTGCTCCGGCCAGGCTGACCGGCATATGAAAATGAACGGGAAGGCCAGACGAAGGTTCCGCCGCAGCGGCGTGCCGGTTTTGGGCGTCGCCAAGCAAGATTGGCAGCGGCTCCAGTGCTTGCCGGTTCCGGCCGGCGCTGGTACGACGCGCCATGGCTGACAAACCCAAAAAACCCCAGAAACTGCGCGCGCGCCTGCCGCGCGGCCTCGGCGACCGCGGACCGGCAGATATCGCCGCGACACGGCGCATGACCGACACTATCCGCGAGGTCTATGAGCGTTACGGCTTCGAGCCGGTCGAGACCCCGACCATGGAATTCACCGACGCGCTCGGTAAATTCCTGCCTGATCAGGACCGTCCGAACGAGGGCGTGTTCTCGTTCCAGGACGACGATGAACAGTGGATCTCGCTGCGTTACGACCTGACCGCGCCGCTGGCGCGCTATGTCGCCGAACACTGGGACGCGCTGCCGAAGCCGTATCGCAGCTACCGTGCAGGTTACGTCTATCGCAATGAGAAGCCGGGCCCGGGCCGCTTCCGCCAGTTCATGCAGTTCGATGCCGACACGGTCGGCTCCGGCTCGCCAGCCGCGGATGCCGAAATGTGCATGATGGCGGCGGATGCGATGGAAGCGCTCGGCATTCCGCGCGGCAGCTATGTGGTGCGCGTCAACAATCGCAAGGTGCTCGACGGCGTGATGGAGAGCATCGGCCTCGGCGGTGACGACAATGCCGGGCGACGGCTCACCGTGCTGCGCGCTATCGACAAGATGGACAAGTTTCCGGTTGATGAGATCAAGAAGCTGCTCGGTCCTGGCCGCTGGGATGGCGGCGAGGAAGGCAAGGGTGACTTCACCAAGGGCGCTGGTTTGTCGACTGAAGCTTCCGAAATTGTGCTGCGCAGCCTTGATGCTGAAACGGCGCAGGATGAACTCGCAAAGTCCGATGCTTACAGGCAGGGGCGCGCCGAGCTCGACGAGATCGCAAAATTGATCAGCGCAGCGGGCTATGGTGCGGATCGTATCAAGATCGATCCGTCTGTTGTCCGCGGCCTCGAATACTACACCGGCCCGGTCTATGAAGTTGAGCTTCTGCTGGAAGCCAAGGACGAGAAGGGCCGCCCCGTGCGCTTCGGTTCGGTCGGCGGCGGTGGTCGCTATGACGGACTTGTCTCGCGTTTCCGTGGCGAACTGGTGCCGGCGACCGGCTTCTCGATCGGCGTGTCGCGTCTGCAGGCGGCACTGACGCTGCTCGGCAAGATCGATACCACGCCGGCCTTTGGCCCGGTGGTTGTGACCGTGTTCGATCGCGACCGCGTCGCCGATTATCAGAAGATGGTTGCAAGCCTGCGCAATGCCGGCATCCGCGCCGAACTCTATCTCGGCAATCCCAAGAACATGGGCAACCAGTTGAAATATGCCGACCGGCGCAATTCGCCCTGCGTGATCATTCAGGGCTCCGACGAAAAGGCGACCGGCGAAGTGATGCTGAAGGACCTGATCCTCGGCGCCGGGCTGTCGGATCTGGAAGGCGATCGCGAGGCCTATCTGCAGAAGCAGGCAGAGGCGCAGACCAGGATCGCGGAAAACGATCTCGTGAGCGCAGTCCGCAAGATTCTCGACAAGCACGGCGTGAAGTGGAATTAATCCACGCGCCAACAATTGGTAGAGCAACGGGAGACATCAATGCCTGAGATCACGATCAACCTGGCCGCCGGCCGCACCGACGAGCAGAAGAAGGGCATGATGCTCGACATCACCCAGGCGCTGGTGAAGAACCTCGGCGTCGATGCCGAAGCCGTCACGATCCAGATCAACGAAGCGCAGCACAACAACAAGATGAAGGGTGGCAAGACCTTCATCGAGCGCTATGCCGCAGCTGCTGCGGCAAAGAAGTAAGCCTCTATCCAAACACTGCAATATTCTGACGGCTGGCCATGATCGGCCGGCCGTTTCGATTCCAAAGCGTCATCGCCTGGCTGGAATAACCATGGGCGATCTGTTCGGCGACGTTGTGGATCAGCCACCAGCCGTCGTCGGTGGCGATCTCGTCGGTGAGCATGTCGATCGACCAGGTCATGGTTGAGATCGGCGATGGTGCAGTTGAGCGCGCGGACGCAGCCGGTGGCGGTGCATCGGCCAATGCGAGCAGCGGGACCAGCGAAGGTCGGATGCCTTGTTCGCGAAGCCGCAGCCACAGCATCATTTGCGGATCCTCACTGCCGCTGAACGGTGGCGATCCGCTTACGAAGCGGCCTTCGAGATGTTGCACGAAGCTCAGGGCTGGTGGCGCGCTGCGGAAGAAGTCCGGGCAGGTCTCGGGCGCCTTCAAATCCGGTTTGCCGATCGCAACATGCGAAAATGCCGATTCGCGTGCAGCGCCAAAACAGAACATGGCGCGGGTCGCGAGCCCGGCGTCGCCGACAAGATCGACGCTGGCGAACAGGGTCGATTTGCCCTTGCGCAGCACGTTCGGTTTCAACTGCAATTGACCGGAGGCGGGGCCGATAAAGGCGATCTGTGCCGAACGCAGCGGCGGCACGTCGCCGAATTCGTTCAGCGCGGCCTGCATGCACAGGGCTGCTGCGAGGCCGCCATAGACGGTGCGGCCCTGCAGCCAGTCTTCGCTGACGCCAACGGCCCAGCCATCGCCGGACTTGGCCATGCCGGCCATCAATGCTGTGAATTCGGTCATTGCGCGATCCTGTGTTTCCTGTCGCTGGCGTCATGGCGCGCCATTGGGATGATTAGCATCATCTATAGCGATCATCGCGGCGATGGGAAGCGTCCGGCAGCGGCTATGCCGTTACCTGGATCGCATGCCCTTCATCTTCTCCATGTCCTTGACATTCATCTTCATGCCGCCAGGCATCATGATGTCGCCGGGCTTCTGGTCCGGCTTGCAGGCGCCGAGCCATCTCGCCTCCAGCTGCGTGGTGCTGTCGCCCGCATTGGCCTTGGCGCCGCCCGAACTTTGCGACGTGATCTTCATCGTATAGGCGGAATTGAAATCGCCGGTGATCTCGGCGTGCGACGTGCTGGTGGTGCCGCCGATGTTGCAGACCGAATCCGTGACATAGCCGGTGGCGGTCTTCTTCATTTCGTTCTTCGAACACATGTCCTTTGCCATCGGCGAGAAGGTGGTGTTCATGACCTTGTCGGTGGTCTCATCGGTGCAGTGCTGCATGGTCATGCCGGGCATTCCGGCACTGCCTTGCATCTTCATTTCCCAAAGCCCGGCCTTGCGTGCCGGCAACTCGATGGGATCGGCGATGGCGGACATGGTCCACAGCACCGCCGCTGCGCTCAAGACTGGAACATTCAACAATGAAAAACAGCGTCTCATCATGCCTGGTTCTCCCCAAGCCGATGAGACGCCGTATCACGCCAAAAGGTTCAGTCGCGAACGGAGAAGCTCAGTAGCGAACGCGCAACGGGCGGTCCGAGGCGCCGTAGGGCACCCAGCGGCAGGCGAACGAGACGTAGGCGCCATATTCCTGCGGTGTGCTCAGGAATTTCACGACCTTGCCGTAACGCGCGCAATGGTCGATCGCCAGGGCGCGAATATCGGTCTGGCTGATCAGGGATGTGGAGATGATGCCGCCGGTGTCATTGCCCTTGAATGGCGGCACCCAGTCGGCCTGGGCCGCGCTGCTCACGATCGCACCGCTCAGGCCTGCAGCCAAAATCGCCAACCGAATCATTCGCATTACCGTCTCCATCGTCGTTGCGGGCACCTTAGAGGGCATCGGCGACGCTGAAAAGAACGCCGGTGTGGTTCTGACGGAGTTGTGCGCAGGGTGTTGCCGTGCTGCACTTGACCCTGCACGGGCTTCGCGGCACGTTCCGGGAACAATCATCAGACGGCGGATTCCCCATGCGCGACCTCATCTCATCCTGGAAGAAAGCCGCCCTGGCTGCCGTTGCCGGCGCCGTTCTCGGGCTTATGACCCTGGCTCCGGGCGCACAGGCTGCGAACCCGCTCGAGCTGAACTTCTGGCTGTCCGGGCCGAACTACGAGGGCCGTCTGGCGGATTGCGAAGCCGGTCTCTCGACGATTTCGTCCCAGTTCCAGGACAAGGAAAGCACCTTCTGGAATTCGGCGCTGCAGATCACCGGCTTCAGCCGCGTCCATGAGACGGCCTTCCGCCCCTGGACCTCCGACAATATTCCGCGCCGCTACTGCACCGCCGACGCGATGCTGACCGATGGCAAGACGCGCCAGGTGCACTACTCGATCGTCGAGGACGGCGGCTTTGCCGGTTACGGCCAGGGCGTGGAATGGTGTGTCGTCGGTCTCGACCGCGACTGGTCCTATAACCCGCGTTGCCGGGCCGCGAAGCACTAAGCTTCGTTTGCGGATCCAACCCATTTTGTTCTTGAATTGTTCTTGATGCCTGATTAGGTTTGCCCTTCTCAGGGGTGGGGCGCGTCATGTTTCAGGCATTTAGACTGGTCATTTCACTCGGGTTTTTGGCGCTCGCGGCGCTAAGCGTCGATCCGGCCTCCGCCCAGGACCGCCGGCAGAATGCGCCCGGCGAATTCGATTTCTACGTGCTGTCGCTGTCATGGTCGCCGAGTTTCTGCGAGGCGGCTCAGGAGCGCGGCGGCAACAACCGCTCGGCCCAGATGCAATGCGGCGGCCGGCCTTACTCTTTCGTGGTTCATGGCCTGTGGCCGCAATACGACCGTGGCTTCCCGAATTATTGCGAGCGTCCATCGCCCCGGCTGGCGCGCAATATCATGACATCCATGCTCGACCTGATGCCGGCGCCCGGCCTGATCTTCAATGAATGGGACAAGCACGGCACCTGCTCCGGCCTCGGTCAGCGCGGCTATTTCGAAGCCATCCGCAAGGCGCGCGCCGGCGTCAAAATTCCCGACGAATTTCTCGATCTGCAGCAGACCAAGACAATTTCGCCGGACGCTATCGAGGAAGCCTTCATCAAGGTCAATCCGGGCCTCAGCAATTCGGCCATCGCCGTGACCTGCGATCGTAACCGCCTGAGCGAGGTCCGGGTCTGCATGAGCAAGGATCTCCAGTTCCGCGCCTGCGAGGAGATCGATCGCCGCGCCTGCCGCCGCGATCAGGTGGTGATGCCGCCGATGCGGGGCGGCTAGCCGGCGCGGATTCCGCAGAAGTGGCTACCGTTTTTGCGGCCGGAATACGCACGAATCAACGTCTAAGCTTTTGCGGTGTGAGCCATCGTAGCGTACTGCTGGCGCATGAATTATCGCCACGCCTTCCACGCCGGCAACTTTGCCGACGTCATCAAGCATATCGTGCTGGTCCGCATCCTGACCCATCTGCAGGAGAAGCCGGCGCCGTTCCGCGTCATCGACAGCCACGCCGGCGCCGGACTCTATGACCTGACCGGCGACGAAGCCACGCGGTCCGGTGAATGGACGACCGGTATCGCGCGCGCCCTGCAGGCCCGGTTCAGCGAAGCCAGTGCGCCGCTGGTCGCGCCCTATCTCGACATCGTCCGTTCGTTCAATGCGCCGCGCGAGCTCAAGGCCTATCCCGGCTCGCCGCTGATTGCGCGCGCCTTGATGCGGCCCCAGGACAGTATGGTCTGCTGCGAAGTCGAGCCGCAGGCGCGCAAGAAGCTCATTTCATCCTTGCGCAGGGACGAGCAGGCGCGCGTGGTCGATATCGACGGCTGGGTCGGTCTGCCGGCCTTCTTGCCGCCGAAGGAGCGCCGCGGCGTGGTGCTGATTGACCCGCCCTATGAGGACAAGAAAGAGTTCGCACGGCTGGCGGCGACTTTCGAACAGATCTACGCCAAATGGGCGACCGGCATTTATGTGATGTGGTATCCGGCCAAAAGCCGCCGCGCCACCGATGACCTTGCGCAGCACGTCGCGGCGACAGCTGCTGCATCTGCCACGCCCGGTAAATGTCTGCGCCTCGAATTCAGCGTTGCACCGCAAACGGCGGATGGTCCGCTGACCTCGACCGGTCTGCTGATCGTCAATCCGCCGTGGAAGCTTGCCGCCGAGCTCAAGGAAATCCTGCCGCAGCTCGAAAAGCCCCTCGGTCTTGGCGGCGCCGGACGCTTCAGACTCGAAACGGCCAAGCCCTGACGTCGCAGGCTCTGCGCCGAACTACGCAAACTCCGACTATCAAACGGCACCACCAAAAACGGTAGTCAATCCCGGCGTAACCGTATTAAGCTGGTGGCATTGTGACTGGCTTTACGTTCCGCTTCCGCGAATGGTAGCGGCGGAGTGACGTGGCCCAAAGCGATATTGAAACGAGGCCTAGCTTCCGTGGAGTGAATGTCCGGTCGGTCGCGGTGTCCAAGCGCCGTGGCGGAGCATTGCGGGGAGGGACCCGATGGGCATGAGCGGTACGGTCAAGTTTTTCAATGGCGAGCGTGGTTACGGCTTCATCAAGCCGGACGATGGCGGGCGGGACGTGTTTGTGCACATCACCGCGGTCGAACGCGCCGGCCTGAAGGACCTGATCGAAGGGCAGCGGATCACCTTCGAGGTCGAGCCCGACAAGAAGGGCAAGGGCCCCAAAGCGGTCAATCTGGTCATCACAGGATAGCGACGGATCCAGCCTGTGCGTGTTGCCATAAAAAATCCCGGCCGCAGTGCGGCCGGGAGTGGATGGCAATGGTTTCTTGTACCTGGAGGAGATCCGGACGCGAGGCGTCCGGAGCCAAGCTTAGAAGTGGTAGTTCACGCCGATGCGCACGGTGCCGAAGCTGAGCGCGCTGTCGGTGCCGGTGAGCGTGTAGGTGTTCTTGGACAGATCGACATAGAGATATTCGATCTTGGCAGTCCAGTTCTGGTAGATGCCGACTTCGGCGCCGACGCCGGCGGTCCAGCCGACCGAGGTTTGGGACTGCTGCAGGCCGCTCTGCTCGGCCTGCAGGCTGCCGAAGGAGAGACCGGCGGTGCCGTAGAGCAGCACGTTGTTGAAGGCATAGCCGATGCGGCCGCGCGCGGTGCCGAACCAGGGATTCGAGAACTTGTAGGTAGCGAAGCGGTCATCCGCGCCGGTGCCCTGCAGATCGCCTTCGAGACCGAACACGATGTTGCCGCTCTGCCAGTTGTAACCGCCGGTGACGCCGCCGGCGATGCCCGAGGGCTTCGCGCCGCTGTTGGAGACGCTGCCCCATTCGTAACCGAGATTGGCGCCCAGATACGGGCCGGCCCAGCTATAGGCGTTGAGCGGCTGGGCGACCGTATAGGGCGCGCGCGACCGGTAAGGCATGTCCGCCGCATGTGCTGTTGTCGCACCTGCAGCCACGAGGGCGACTGCCGCGAACGCAAACTTACTCATCTCAACTCTCCAAAATACGCGTTACTGCCGGCCCATGAGAGCGCGCTCGGGATCTGCCGAACGAAGTCTTAGGGTTACGGAATTCCATCATTGATCGAGACGATTTATCGAGAGTTTTAGATTAAGCGGTCCTTAACGGCCCTCAGCGCCGCCGTATTGGCGTTAAAAGAGTCTTACTTTTGGCAATTCGCGAATTTCCCGGGGCGGGCGGCCAAAATCCGGTGGCTGGCTGCAAAGACCACGGAAACCGGCTGTTGCTTGGGCATTTCGGGGCGCCCGGATGCTGGCGATGGTCCGCCGCAGCGCCTAAATTGGGCTCATGATTCAAGACCCCACCGAGCCGCTGCACGAGACGTCGCCCGAACCCGCGGCAGAGTCAGACACCGATGGCCATGGTTCCGGGCAGGACATCCCTTCCACCCTGCAGGCACCACCGGATCTCGAGCCGGAACCCGCGGGGGCCGACGAGGAGGAAGATGGCGCGCTCCCGGATACCGGCGACGACGATCTCGGCGAAGCGATCGCTGAAGGTCCGCTGGCGCTCGGCCGCGCGGCGATCGAACATGCGGTGCGTCACGCCCCGACCTCGCCCGGCGTCTACCGGATGCTGAATGCGGCCAATGATGTGCTGTATGTCGGCAAGGCCAAGAACGTGAAGAAGCGGCTGTCGTCCTATGCAAGGCCGACCGGGCAGGTAATGCGCATCGCACGCATGATCGCGGCCACGGTGGTGGTGGAGATCATCTCGACCGCAACCGAGACCGAGGCGCTGCTGCTTGAGGCCAATCTCATCAAGCAGCTGCGCCCGCGCTTCAACGTGCAGCTCCGCGACGACAAGTCCTTTCCGTATATTCTGATCACGGGCGATCACTGGGCCCCCCAGATTCTGAAGCATCGTGGCGCGCAGTCGCGGCCCGGCCGCTATTTCGGTCCATTCGCGTCGGTGGGCGCGGTCAACCGCACCATCACGGCACTGCAGCGCGCATTCCTGGTGCGGTCGTGCACGGATTCATTTTTCGAGAGCCGCACACGTCCGTGTCTGCTGTATCAAATCCGCCGCTGCTCCGGTCCTTGCACCGGCGAGATCGATTTTCCCGGCTATACCGAACTGGTGCGTGAGGCGAAGGACTTCCTGTCCGGCCGCAGCCGCGCGGTGAAGCAGCTATTGGCCGGCGAAATGGAGAAAGCGTCGGAGGAGCTCGCCTTCGAGCGCGCCGCGCTGTATCGCGACCGCCTTGCAGCCCTGTCTGCCATTCAGTCGCAGCAGGGCATCAATCCGCGCACCGTGGAAGAGGCCGACGTCTTCGCCATCCATCAGGAGGGCGGCTATTCCTGCGTCGAGGTGTTCTTCTTCCGAACCGGCCAGAACTGGGGCAACCGCGCCTATTTCCCCAAGGCCGAGAAATCATACACGCCGGAGGAAGTGCTCGGCTCGTTCCTGGCGCAGTTCTACGAGGACAAGCCGCCGCCGAAGATGGTGCTGCTGTCGCATGCCATCGAGGAAAGCGAATTGCTGGCCAGCGCGCTTAGCGTCAAGGCAGGCTTCAAAGTCGAGGTGCTGACACCGCAGCGCGGCGAAAAGAAAGAGCTGGTCATCCACGCGCTGACCAATGCCCGCGAGGCGCTCGGCCGCAAACTCGCCGACACGGCGACGCAGACGCGTCTGCTGGAAGGCATGTCGAAGATGGCGGGCATGTCGACGGTGCCGAAGCGCGTCGAAGTCTATGACAACAGCCATATCCAGGGCACCAATGCGGTCGGCGCGATGATCGTGGCGGGACCGGACGGCTTCATCAAGAACCAGTACCGCAAGTTCAACATCAAGTCCGAAGGGCTCACGCCCGGCGACGACTACGGGATGATGAAGGAGGTGCTGCAGCGTCGTTTCAAGCGGCTGCTGGCGCCGCCGGTCGAGGGCGAGGTGGTCAAGCCGAAAGACGATGACGTGCCGCTCTGGCCGGATCTGGTCATCATCGATGGCGGCCGCGGCCAGCTCAATGCGGTCAAGGAGATCTTCGACGAGCTGAAACTGACCCATGTGACCCTGATGGCGGTGGCCAAGGGGCCGGATCGTGACGCTGGCCGCGAGACCATGTTCATTCCCGGCCGCGAGGCTATCAAGCTGGAGCCGCGTGATCCCGTGCTGTATTTCATCCAGCGGCTGCGCGACGAGGCGCATCGGTTCGTCATTGGATCGCACCGCACACTGCGCAAGAAGGATATCCGCGAAGCCGGATTGCAGGAAATTCCGGGGATCGGCCCAACCCGCAAGCGGGCACTCCTGCACCATTTCGGAACGTTAAAAGAGATCGAGCGAGCCTCCGTAGGCGACCTCGGCAAGGTTCCTGGCATCTCGGCGGAGAGCGCCCGCAAGATTTTCGACTTTTTCCACGCCCAGCCGGGGACCAGGTGACCGGCCAGCTAACCGCCAAGATGAACGAGACGTAATCTGGCTGTCGCATGCCCCGGGACAGTTTTGCGGTAAACTAAGCCGCTCCAGCTTCTCTGGCGGTTGACCTCTGCGCTCTGGCAGTATTGGTAAGACGGATGACAGTGACCACGAGACGGGCCGCGAACTCCGCGATGTCCCTGCCAAATATCCTGACCATGGCCCGCATTGCCGCCATTCCGGTGGTGGTCGGCTGCATCTATTCGCAGTCGATCATGGATGGCCCGTTATGGCTGCGCTGGGTCGCGCTGGCCGTCTTTATCGGCGCTGCGGTCACGGATTTTCTCGATGGCTATTACGCCCGGATCTGGAATCAGCAGTCGGCCTTCGGCCGGATGCTTGATCCGATCGCCGACAAGCTGCTGGTGGCATCTTGCCTGTTGATGCTGGCGGCTGATGGCATCATCCATGGCTGGACCCTGTGGGCGGCCATCGTGATCCTGTGTCGCGAGATTCTGGTCTCCGGCCTGCGCGAATATCTCGCCGCGCTCCGGGTCAGCGTCCCGGTCTCCAGGGTGGCGAAGTGGAAGACGACGGCCCAGTTGATCGCCATCGGGTTCTTGCTGGCCGGCGAGGCCGGCGATCAGGTGATCCCGATCACGACACAGCTTGGCCTGCTGCTGCTGTGGATTTCCGCGCTCGTCACCATTTATACAGGCTACGACTATTTCCGCGCCGGCATTCATCACCTCATCGCGGAGGATGCATGAAGATCGTCTACTTCGCCTGGGTGCGCGAGCGAATCGGCAAGGCCGAAGAGACGGTCGAGCCGCCGGCAACCGTGCGCACGGTCGGCGATCTGATCGGATGGCTGAGTACGCGCGGCGACGAATATGCCTATGCGTTCGAGACGCCTAAAGTGATCCGTGCCGCTATCGACCATAACCATGTACGGCCCGATACCGTCATCGCTGGCGCACGCGAGATTGCATTCTTCCCGCCGATGACCGGCGGCTGATTTCACCAACGACTGCGTTGACCTCATGACTTCCAACGTGACCATTCGCATCCAGCATGCCGATTTCGACGTTTCCAGCGAAATCGCAGCGCTGACGGCGAGCCGTACCGATATCGGCGCGGTGGTCACGTTCAGCGGCATTTGCCGCAGCCAGGAAAACTCAAGTGAGAGTGGCGATGCGACCACGGCGCTGGAGCTGGAGCACTATCCCGGCATGGCCGAAGCGGAGATCGGGCGTCATGCCGACGAGGCGATGACGCGCTGGCCGCTGACGGGGCTGACGATCGTTCACCGTGTCGGCCGCATTTTGCCCGGCGAGAATATCATGGTGGTGCTGACCGCGTCGGCGCACCGTCAGGCGGCGTTTCAGGCCGCCGAGTTTCTGATGGATTACCTCAAGGCGCATGCTCCGTTCTGGAAGCGCGAGGAAACCGCCGGTGGCAGCAGCTGGATTGCTGCGAAGACCGACGATGACGACGCTGCGGCGCGCTGGGATAAATGATGGCCAGGAAGATTGTGAAAAAGACCGCGAAGAAAGTGGTCAGGAAATCCGCGAGCAAGGCTTCTGCAAAGGCAAAGACCTCGGTGAAGAGGATCGCGACTGCGACCCTGCCGAAGGTGGCGCCGGGCGAACTCGTGACGCTGCTCGATTATGTGCGCTATGCCACCAGCCGCTTCATCGAGGCGAGGCTCGCTTTTGCGCACGGTACGACGGATCCTGTGGCCGAAGCCGCCTTCATCGTCTGCGAAGTCCTGCATCTGCATCCCGACCAGTTCGAGAATTTCGCCATGGCGCGGGTCACTGCGGCCGAAGGCAGGCAGATCCTCGACGTCATTCATCGCCGCGTGACGACGCGCAAACCGGCGGCCTATCTGGTCAACAAGATCTATATGCGTGGCCTGCCGTTCTATGTGGATGAGCGCACCATCGTGCCGCGTTCCTTCATCGGTGAATTGCTGGATTCGCATTTCAGCGGTGACGACGGCGAGGGCGGCTCGCTGATCGACGATCCCATGGAAATCGAAAGCGTGCTGGATCTCTGCACCGGCTCAGGCTGTATCGCGATCCTGGCGAGCCAGTCTTTCCCCAATGCGCAGGTCGATGCCGTTGATCTGTCGCCCGCAGCGCTCGCCGTCGCCATGCGCAACGTCATTGATTACGGGCTCGATGAGCGTTTGACGCTTTACAAGGGCGATCTGTTCGAACCGCTCGGCAACACCCGCTACGATCTCATCATCACCAATCCGCCTTACGTCGATGCGCAGGGCATGGCTGATCTGCCCGACGAATGCCTGGCGGAACCCGCAATGGCCTTCGATGGCGGCAATGACGGGCTCGATATCGTCAGGAAGATCATTGCACAGGCTGGCGATCACCTGAACCCGCATGGCGGTCTGCTCTGCGAAATCGGTCGCGGCCGCGCCAATGTCGATGAAGCCTTTCCCGATCTGCCACTGATCTGGCTGGACACCGAAGACTCCGAAGGCGAGGTGTTCTGGGTGTCCGCTGCTGCGCTGCAAGGTCGCGGCGCCAGCTAGGTCCGGCGTCTGGCCAAACACCCTCGTAGCGTTTATCACGGCATCTTCACGCGCATTTTGATGTGTGAATGTCCGACATCGTTGCCGGACGGATTTTGACGCGACATCCCTTGCAGCCGCGTCACTCAAATCGACAAGGATTCCATGCTGCTGGCTGTCGGTCAGAAGGCTTTGACGCGCGATCTGTGGCTCGCCGAATTGCGGGCGACGCTGGCGCTCGGCTGGCCGCTGGTGCTGACGAATCTGGCGCAGATCGCGCTCACGACGACTGACGTCATCATACTCGGCCGCGTGAGCGCGGAGGCTTTGGCTGCGTCGGCGCTCGGCGTGAATGTCTATCTCGCCATTCTGATATTTGCCATCGGCCTCGTCACGGCGACGTCACCGATGATGGCGGAGGCTATCGGCCGCAAGCTGCATGCGGTGCGCGATGTCCGGCGAACGTTTCGGCAGGGTTTGTGGACGGCGCTGATTGTCTCGGTGCCGGCATGGATTGTTTTCTGGCATACGGAAGCGATCCTGTTGCTATTCGGTCAACAGGTGCAGGCGGCTGCCGATGCGCAGGCATTCATGCATATGCTGCAGTGGGGCTTTCTGCCTGCGCTCGGCTTCATCGTATTGCGCTCCTTCGTCGCCGCTGTGCAGCGCCCGCTCTGGGCACTGGTGGTGACCGGCGCGACCATTCTGTTCAATGCGGCGGCCAACTGGGTGCTAGTATTCGGCCATCTCGGATTTCCGGAGATGGGTTTGCGCGGCTCGGGTCTCGCGACCACTCTGTCGAACGTCTTTCTGTTTGCGGTCTTTGCTCTCGTCGTCGCATGGCATCCGAAGTTTCGGCGCTACCATCTGTTCGGCAACTGGTGGCGCGCCGATTGGCCGCGCCTCGCGAAGCTATGGCGCATCGGCCCGCCAATTGGCGCAACGCTCGCATTCGAAATTACCGTCTTCAATGCGGCGGTGTTCCTGATGGGGCAGTTTGGAACGGCCGCCATTGCGGCGCATGCGATTGCAATCCAGATCGCATCGATCTCCTTCATGGTACCGATGGGACTAAGCCAGGCGGCAACCGTTCGCGTTGGATTGGCCAAAGGCGCCTTGGATCGCGATGGGATCGCGCGGGCTGGGTGGACAGCATTCGGCCTTGCGGTGGCATTCATGGCGTCGATGAGCATGTTGTTGCTGGCTGCGCCGCGGGTCCTGATTGGCGCTTTCATGGATCTGAGCAATCCCGCCAATGCCGTCGTCATCGACACGGCCATGTCGTTTCTGTTTTGCGCGGCGGTGTTCCAGATTGCGGATGGCGCGCAGTCGGTGGCTGCGGGGATGCTGCGCGGATTGCAGGATACGCGCATGCCGATGATCTTTGCCGCATTGGGCTACTGGGGCTTCGGCATGGGACTCAGCCTGCTGTTCGCATTCAAGCTGGGCTTTGGCGGCGTTGGCATCTGGATCGGACTGGCCGCAGGTCTTGCCGTGGTGGCGCCGGTCATGCTCTGGCGCTGGACGAGGCGCGAGCAACTCGGGCTCGTGCCGACGACCTGAGCCAAATAAAAATGCCGCAGCCTCGAAAGGCTGCGGCATTTGTCGTCTCGAAGCGCTCGCGCTTACAGAACCTTGCGGATCCAGTTATGCGGGTCGGGTGCGCGACCGTACTGAATGTCGACCAGCTGCTTGCGCAGTCCCATCGTGACGGGACCAGCCGCGCCGCCATTGATGGTAAAATCGCCGCTCGCGGAGCGCACCTGGCCGATGGGCGAGATGACCGCCGCCGTGCCGCAGGCAAAGGCCTCTTTCAGCTTGCCGCTGGCAGCGTCGGCACGCCACTGGTCGAGCGTGTAGGCCTCTTCGCGCACCTGCGTGCCCTTGTCCTTCGCCAGTGCGATGATCGAATCGCGCGTGATGCCTGGCAGGATCGTGCCGAGCGGCGGCGTCAGCAGTGAACCGTCCTCGAACACGAAGAAGATGTTCATGCCGCCAAGTTCTTCGATGTAGCGGCGCTCCACCGCATCCAGGAACACGACCTGATCGCAGCCGTGATCGCTGGCTTCCGCCTGCGCGCGCAGGCTCGCGGCGTAGTTGCCGCCGCATTTGACGGCGCCGGTGCCGCCGATCGCAGCGCGTGTGTAGTTCTCCGACACCCAGATCGACACCGGGGCGGGGCCGCCCTTGAAATAGGAGCCCACCGGCGAGGCGATAACAGCGAAGATATATTCCGCGGACGGCTTCACGCCGAGGAAGACCTCACTCGCGACCATGAAGGGGCGCAGGTAGAGGCTGCCTTCGCCCGATGGAATCCAGGCGCGGTCGATGCGCACGAGTTGCTCGACCGCTTCGATGAACACGGCTTCGGGCAGCGGGGCCATGGCCATGCGATCGGCCGAATTCCGGAAGCGCCTTGCATTGGCATCGGGACGGAACAGATTGACGCCGCCGTCCTCACGCACATAGGCCTTGAGCCCTTCGAAAATCTCCTGCGCGTAATGCAGGACGGCGGCTGCGGGATCGAGCGGGAAATTCGCGCGGGATTCGACGCGCGCGCCATGCCAGCCGTCGGTCTGATTATAGCGGACGATGGCCATATGGTCGGTGAAAACCCGGCCGAAGCCCGGATCCCTGAGCTTTTCTGCGCGGTCTGCCTCGGACACCGCATTCGCTGCGGGCTGCACGTCGAACTTCAGCCAGGTCGCGCCATCGACTTTATCGAACGAAATTCCCATGACCTTACTCCTAGCGTACGGCGCGGCGGCTAGCGGCGGCGTTAATGTTCTACGTCAAGTCCGGACCCACGGCAAAAGCGTTTCCGGTCCCGGTGGATGTCCCAGGACAGGCTTTAGCGCCATGCCGAAGTCCGGTATGGTTCTCAGATCGGTCCTATTGGACCATGCGGCGAGAGTTCTAATATTTCGTCGCGATGGTCAGTTTTGTAAGATTGAACCCAAGATATGTCAATATGGTTGACGTAAATTCTAAGGACGCGGTTTCCCGATCGCTTGAGACGATCCAGCGGCAATCCAGCGGCGATCCTGCGAGACAGCCCCGCTGGGACATCATCGAGCTGTTGTTCTTTGCCTATCGTGACTTCGTGGGCGATCCCGATGACGTGCTCGACCAGTTTGGCTTCGGGCGTGCCCATCACCGCGTCGTTCACTTCGTGCATCGCTATCCCGGCCTGAAGGTTGCCGATCTGCTCGATGTCCTGCGCATCACGAAGCAGTCGCTGGGCCGTGTCCTCAAGCAATTGCTCGATGAAGGGTATATCGTGCAGAAATCCGGCGAGGCCGACCGGCGGCAGCGGCTTCTTTTCGCCACTGCCAAAGGCGAAGCTCTGGTCGCGCAGCTCGCGGGTTTGCAAACCGATCGCATCAACCGCGCGCTGAAGGATTTTACGCCGGTCGAAGTTGAAGCGATCGGGAGTTTTCTCTCGGCAATGATCGACCGCAATGATCCCGACAAGGTGCTGCAGGTCATCTTGAGTCAGGGATCCGCAAAAACTGACGGCAGGACGAACAAGACATGACGTTAGCTCAGGCCGCCAAACGAATGCCGGTGCCATTGGCCGACGATGCGCCGCATCTGCTCCTGGTCGATGACGACCGCCGTATTCGCGATCTTCTCTCGCGCTTTCTTTCTGGCGAAGGCTACCGCGTCACTACGGCGCCGAGTGCCAAGGAAGCGCGCGCCAAGCTGCTCGGGCTGCATTTCGATCTCCTGATCCTCGATGTGATGATGCCAGGCGAGACCGGCTTCGAGCTCGCACGCTTCATTCGGACGGCCTCGGCCGTGCCGATCATCATGCTGACGGCGCGGCACGAGGCGGAAAGCCGGATCGAGGGATTGCAGATCGGCGCGGATGATTATGTTGCGAAGCCGTTCGAGCCGCGTGAACTGGTGCTGCGCATCGCAAATATTCTGAAGCGCAGTGCGCCGGTGCCGGTCGAACGCGCGGAGTCTCTGCAGTTCGGGCCCTATGTGTATCACCTCGCGCGCGGTGAGCTGCGCCAGGGCGACGAGATCATCCATCTCACCGACCGCGAGCGTGACATGCTGCGCGTGCTGGCCGCAGCGCCCGGCGAGACCGTGCCGCGCGGCGAACTCACGGGTGGCGGTGGCACCGTGAACGAGCGTGCGGTGGACGTGCAGATCAATCGCCTGCGCCGCAAGATCGAGACCGATCCGGCCAATCCGCTGTTTCTGCAGGCCGTGCGTGGCATCGGCTATCGCCTCGTCGCATCGCCATAGTCCATGAAGTTTGCGCGATGAGCACGCTCGACACCGGCATCACCATCCTCCGCTCGGCGGCAGGCCGCGTCTCCGCGGCGCACAGTCTGATGGGCCGGCGCTTCAAGAGCGTGATGCCCACGGGGCTCTATGCCCGCACGCTGCTGATCATGATCGTGCCGATGGTGCTGCTGCAGTCGGTGGTGGCCTTCGTCTTCATGGAGCGGCACTGGAACACGGTGACGCGCCGCCTGTCGCAGGCCGTGGTGCAGGACATCGCAACGCTGATCGACGTCTACAAGGTCTATCCGCAGGACAAGGACCGCACGCAGATCAAGGCCATCGCACAGCAGCGCCTTGGCCTCGTGGTGGATTTCCTGCCGCTCGGTGACATGCCGCCGCCCGGTCCGAAGCCGTTCTTCTCGTTGCTTGATCAGGCGCTGTCCGTCCAGATCGGTCGGCAGATCACGCGGCCGTTCTGGATCGATACCGTCGGGCGCTCCAATCTGGTGGAAATCCGCATCCAGCTCGATGACGCCGTGATGCGCGTCTTTGCCCAGCGCAGCGCAGCCTATGCGTCGAATTCCGAAATCTTCCTGTTCTGGATGGTGGGGACGTCCTCGATCCTGCTGATCGTCGCGATCCTGTTCCTGCGTAACCAGATCCGTCCGATCCTCAGACTGGCTGACGCCGCCGAGAGTTTCGGCAAAGGCCGCGAGGCGCCGAATTTCCGGCCGCGCGGCGCGCGCGAGGTCCGTCGTGCCGCCAATGCCTTTATCGAGATGAAGGCGCGTATCGAACGCGCGATGGAACAGCGCACCGCCATGCTGGCCGGCGTCTCGCACGATCTGCGCACCATCCTGACGCGCTTCAAGCTCGAACTGGCGCTGATCGAGGACGGTCCGGAAGTCGATGGCATGCGCAAGGATATCGACGAGATGTCCGGCATGCTCGAGGCCTATCTCGCCTTCGCGCGCGGCGACAGCGGTGAGCAGGCGCAGCCGACCGACATGGCTGCGGCGCTGGAAGAATTGCGCAGCGATGCCGAGCGCAACGGCCACAAGGCGACGGTCACGTTTCATGGCCTGCCGATCGTCACGGTGAAGCCGGCGGCGTTCAAGCGTTGCCTCGGCAATCTCGTTTCGAACGCGGCGCGCCACGCCAATGACATCGCCATCACCGGCCATCGCGACCACCGCTATCTGACGGTGACTGTCGATGACGACGGTCCGGGCATTCCCGCCGATATGCGCGAGGAAGTGTTCAAGCCGTTCCTGCGGCTCGACGATGCGCGCAATCAGGACGAAGGCGGCACAGGCCTTGGCCTCGCCATCGCCCGCGATATCGCGCGCTCCCATGGCGGCGATATCACGCTGATGGATAGTCCGATGGGCGGACTGCGTGCGGTGGTCCGGGTGCCGGTGTAGTTACTTCGCCAGTTCTTTCGACCGCGCGGTTGCCGCAGCGATGGCGCGCGTCAGCAACGGTTCGAAACCATCGTCGGCCATCAGGACACCGAGAGCCGCTGCAGTGGTGCCGCCAGGCGAGGTGACGTTCTTGCGCAGCGTTGCCGCGTCGAGATCGGACCGGCGCAGGAGCTCGCCGGAGCCGGACACGGTCTCGCGTGCAAGTTTCATGGCGAGCTCGGGTGGAAGACCCGCAGCAACGCCGGCGCGAGCCATTTCTTCGGCCAGCAGAAACACATAGGCAGGGCCCGAGCCGGAGACGGCCGTGACGGCGTCGATCAGGCTCTCGTCCTCGACCCATTCCACCGATCCGGTGGCAAGCAACAGTGCGTCGGTCAGGCCGCGTTGCTCCTGCGATACGTCGCTCGCGGCAACCGCCACGGTGATGCCGCGGCCGATGGCGGCCGGCGTGTTCGGCATCGCGCGCACCACCTTGCCGCCGCAGGTTTTGACGATGCCGGCGATGGTCGTGCCGGCCATGATCGAGACCACCAGCGACGATCCGGCGATCACACGCAGGGTCGGGCCGACCTCGGCGAACATCTGAGGCTTCACAGCAAGAACGAGCGCGGCAACAGCGTCAATGTCCTTCACATCCGGATTGAGGCGGACGCCCTTTGCCGCGAGCGCCTTGATCTCGTCGGAGACATACGGGTCGATCACAACGGCGCGCTTGGGATCGAGGCCGCCGGCGATCCAGCCGGTCAGCATCGCGCCGCCCATCTTGCCGGCGCCCGCCAGCACGATATGGCCGTCGATGGTGTTGAGCCCGCGTGAGGGTGTCGGAGAGGTCATCGCAAAATCCCGGCTGTCAGAACGGCCGGGACCATAACATTGCGGGGCGGGCTGCACAGCCTGAACCGGTCTAGATGAGGCTCTTTTTCAGGAAGTAGCGCGGGCCGCCGCGCGGATAGTCGGGGATTTCGCCGAACACCTCATAGCCCTGCTTCTCGTAGAAGCTGCGCGCCTGAAACCAGTAGGTATCGAGCCACAGACCGATGCAGCCGCGCTCACGCGCGATCTCTTCCGCCTTGGCGAGGACTTTCGAGCCGATGTCCTGGCCGCGAAACTGTTCGGGCACGATGAACAGCTCGACGAAGCACCAGTTAAACGCCGTCTTGCCCCAGATGCCGCCGATCGGCTCGCCGGTCGCGGGATCGTGGATCAGGATCGAGAGCGGCTGGTAATTGTTGGGGCCAACGGTGTTGGTATTGTAGGCCAGCAACGCATTTGCGACCACCAGTCGTTCGGCCTCGCCGGGCGCATCCGGCACGGTGATGACCGGCGCGTCGGTCATGCTTCGCCGGCAGTGTCGAACATCGCAGCAGACATTGCTTCGGCTGCGGTCTTGCCGGCCCACACCACGAACTGCAATGCCGGATAGTAGCGCTCGCAGGAATGGATCGCCGAAACCAGCATCGCTTCGCATTGTGCGCTCGTCGCGGTGAGGCCGTCGGGCAGCACGAGTGCCTGCCGGTACATCACCATGCCTGAGTGAGTCCAGATATCAAAATGACCGACCCACATCTGTTCGTTGATCATGGCGATCAGGCGCTGCACTTCGGCGCGGCGTGCAGGTGGAATCTTCATGTCGAAGGCGCAAGCCAGATGCAGCGCCTCGATCTCATTCATCCAGGTGAAAGAGAGCTGGTAATCGATCCAGTCACCTTTGGAAACAATTGTGACTTCGTCTTCGCCGGAGCGCTCGAACGCCCAGTTATGATCGGCGGCAATATCCTCGACAACCGCGAGTGGGTTGAGCCGTGAATCGATAGTACCTTCGAGGAGTGACATGCCGTCGCGACCTTGCTCTTGAAATGTGATGATGCAAACAGCTGGCCGGTACGCGAAAATGTCGGAGCGTCGCTGCAGGCTGCAAGCTCTATTCGTCCAGACCTTGCGAGTTTGAAGTGATGTGATTTGCTGAATCTGCGCAACGGCACCACGAATCCATCCACAGACAAACCGGCGCTCATCCACAGGTCATCTCGCCGCAATGAGAACAAACCGGAATCGGATTCCCGGATCGCGAGTCTGTGCGGTGCGCCCTCGCGTGCCGCGAGTCCGGTTGGGGTGGTAACCATTGATTCCGCCGCGGGGGCTGTGAGCTTTCTCGGCCTCGCGGGATGCCTGTCGGGCTCCGATACGGCCTGTGGTTGGCCTTGCTGGGCTGGTTCGGTTTCGGCATAGTTCGGCTGTAACGAAAGTATCAGGCCATGAACGACACAACGTCCGAGTCATCCGCTGTCCAGCAGCACCCGCGCTTTGCCAAGCCCCAGCGCGTCGCCTTTGTGCAGTCGTCCTGGCATCGCGACATCGTTGCGCCCTGCTGGGAGTCATTTCTGAGCGAGATCGAGGCGCGTCATATCAGCCCGTCACAGGTCGATCTGTTCGAAGTGCCCGGCTCGTTTGAGATCCCCCTACATGTGCAGGTGCTGGCCAAGACGCGGCGCTACACGGCGATCGTCGCGGCCGGCCTTGTGGTCGACAGCGGCACCCGCGGCTTCGTGGCGGACACGGTCATCCGCGCGCTGATGGATGTGCAGTTGCGCACCGAGATCCCGGTGTTCTCGGCCGTGACGGCGCCGGAGGATTTCCATGAGACAGAAGAGCGTGCGGCATTCTTCCGCAAGCACTTCGCGGAGAGTGGCCTCAAGGTTGCCGCAGCCTGCGCAGAGACGCTGCTCAGTCTGGAGCGTCTGCGCGGGCAGGTGGCGGCGGGGATCGTGTAGAAGCGCGAGCCTTAGTCGAACAGGCTCGATACCGACTCTTCCGATGCGGTGCGGCCGATCGCTTCGGCGATCAGCGAGGCAACCGAGAGCACGCGGATATTCTTCGAATTGGCCACGGCCTCGGTCGGCTGGATCGAGTCGGTGATGACAAGTTCCTTGAGCCTGGAATTGGCGATCCGCGCGGCGGCGCCGCCGGACAGCACGCCATGGGTGAGGTAGGCGGAAACTTCCTTGGCGCCGTATTTGAGTAGCGCATCGGCAGCGTTCACCAGCGTGCCGCCGGAGTCGACGATGTCGTCGATCAGGATGCAGGTGTAGCCGGCGACGTCGCCGATCACGTTCATCACCTCGGATTCACCGGGGCGTTCGCGGCGCTTGTCGACGATGGCGAGCGGGGCGTTGATGCGCTTGGCAAGGCCGCGGGCACGGGCGACGCCGCCGACGTCGGGCGACACCACCATCACATTGGCGAGATCGAACTTGTCCTTGATGTCGCGCACCATCAGCGGCGAGGCGTAGAGGTTGTCGGTCGGGATATCGAAGAAACCCTGGATCTGCCCGGCATGCAGGTCGAGCGTCATGACGCGGTCGGCACCGGCATGGGTGATCATGTTGGCGACCAGCTTGGCCGAGATCGGGGTGCGGCCACCGGCCTTGCGATCCTGGCGAGCGTAGCCGAAATAGGGGATCACCGCGGTGATGCGGCGCGCGGAAGCGCGGCGCAGCGCATCGGTGATGATCAGCAATTCCATCAGATGGTCGTTGGTCGGGAACGACGTGGATTGAAGAATGAAGACGTCGGACCCGCGGACGTTTTCCTGGATCTCGACAAAGATTTCCATGTCGGCGAAGCGCCGGACGCTGGCCTTGGTCAGCGGGATATTCAGCGCGGTCGCGATTTCCTGTGCAAGGGCAGGATTGGAATTACCGGCGACCAGTTTGATCGAACCGTTCTTGGCCGACATCGACGCGTCTCCCCGCGGCTTGGTGGATACAACGTTCAGCATATCGGATTACCCACAAGAACTCGTCTAGTTGAGCGAGGTGATATCAAGGTCGACGGTCCGCTGGCAACCCGTGGCGCGCTGTTTTCCTGCGTAAAAACGGCCTCTGCTTAACGTGAGCTGAAGTCAGCGCGTCTCGGCAAATGCGGTGGCCTGCACGGGCAATTCATCAGTGCTTGCGATGGCGGGTCCGTTGCCACGTAACACCGGGGCCGGCTCCTGATCGCCGGGCATGGTCCCGTTGATCATACCATTGAGACCAGTGAGCCCCGCTTGCGCGATCCGCCGCAGAACAAGGTCGTCGGCCGCGGCCCAGGCGTCGCGTCCGCCCTTGCCAGCCTGTTCCTCGCCACTCAGGCGCAAAGCGCGATTCTGGTCGCGGTCATAGACGTCCCAGACCCAGGCGATCGAGGTTTGACCGCCGCGAACCTGGGCCGCCAGATAGCTGCGGACCCGGAAAGCAGCGCTGTCCTTGCGCGATACAACCGCAAGGTTGCGCAGACGCGCTTCACTATCCAAAAGGTTGACCATCCGGTCGAACACCTGCGGCGGCGGCCCGTCTATGGACTCGAATGCGACTGTAGCGCCTGTCGGGCTGGAAAGGCTGGCCTGCGCATTCATGGCGCCGCCCGAATTGGGGACATTGGCGCAGCCGGCAAGCCCGAACGCTACGGTCAGCGACAGCGCAGCCTGGATCAGGCGCGATCTGGCTCGATCGGTCGTAAGGGCAGAAAATCGCATAGGGCGTCCCGACTTCCGTCCGTTTGCCGCATGCGGCGCCGGACAGGTCGAGCGATATCGTTAAAATGCGTTAAGGTCTAGGGCAGCTTGGCCACGGGTCTCTCCAGGGTGACCGAAACGGTCACCGCTCCCCGACAATTAGCGTTCAGTTTGAGGCAGTTCGGCCGCGTTAAGGATAACGGTGCGTTAACGCCCAGGTTAGCGTTCGAGAACGATCGCGTGGATCTGGCGGCCGTAATCCGGCTCTTTCCGATGCACAGACCGGCGATAGCTGAACAGGTTCTCGTCGGGATAGGTGTCGATGCCGGTGTCGTCGATGATGGCTATATCGGCCCGCTCCAGCCGCGTCCGGATGAAGCCGCCGAGATCGAACATGGAATGTCCGGCGCGGACCGAGGGAATGAAGAACCGGCTAAAACCGCCATCGGACTGCGTGAAGCGCTCGACGAATTCGGCGCCGACCTCATAGCTTGGCTGGCGGATCAGCGGGCCGATCGCGACCACAATGTCGGAACGGTCGGCACCGAGTTTCTCCATTTCGGAAATAGTGGTTTCGAGCACGCCGGTGAGAGCGCCCTTCCAGCCGGCATGAGCGGCACCAATGACGCGCGCCTTGGGATCGGCAAACAGAACCGGTCCGCAGTCGGCCGTCGTGACGCCGAGCGCCAGGCCCTCGACCTTCGTCACCATCGCATCGACGCGCGGACGTGCATCTCCATCCCACGGTGCCGTGGCGACGGCGACATCGGGTGAGTGCACCTGATAGGCGGTGAGGAAATGCTGAGGGGCGACGCCCATCTCCGCCGCCATGCGCCGGCGGTTCTCGGCCACATGCGCGGGATCGTCATGCGATCCGAGCCCGCCATTGAGGCCGGCATAGATGCCTTCGGAGACGCCGCCTTCGCGCGTGAAGAAAGCATGGCGCAGGCCGGGAATGGCTGACAGCAAGGGCGATGTGAACGTCATGATGTCGGGGCCTCGATGCCGGTGTCGTCGCTCAAGGCCACCAGCGTGTCGATATTGGGATCGGAGATGCCGACCACCTTGAACATAGAGCCCATGCTGCCGCGGCCGCTGTCGATCAGGCGTTTCAGTGCGCCCGAGACGGTTTCGGAAACTTCCGGCGTGGCCTTGGCCATCAGGGTCAGCGCGCGCGTCTCGATGCCGAGGCGCTTGAGGAATTCGCCTTGCGTCACCGGCCCGTGGACGCGGGCGCCGACATCTTCTGCCGCGCGGCCGAGCGCCTGGAAATCCACATGTGCGGTGATGTCGGCCTGACCGGGATTCTTCAGCGGGTCGGCGTAGCTGTGCTGCGCGATGGCCTGCAGGGTGTCGCCGGCGTCGCTGCGCATATGGCCGTAGTCGATAATCAGGGCCGCGCCGCCTTCGTCGCGGACGCGGCTGGCAATCTTCATCATCTCGGTATCGGGGCGCCATTCGAACACCGCGCCGACAGGGGCTGCGCGCGCCAGCGGGGGCAGCAGCACGTCGAAGCGCGGCAGCGGATCGGTTGACGCGCTGAACATCAGCTGTCCATTGCTGTCGATATCCACCATGCGCTCGTGCCAGCCGCTTTCACGCTTCACGGCCTGATGGATCGGCAGCACATCGAAATATTCATTGGCGAGGGTGATCGACGGCCCCGCGGGGATGGTTTCGATACTGTCGTGCCAGGTGACGTTGCGGGCGCCGGACAGGGTTGCCTTCTGCTTTTCGCGCAGTACGGGATTGATCTCGACGAGATGCACATTCAACGCCTGATACAGCGGTGGCAGCACGCGTAGTGCACGTAACGCGTCGGCCATCATGGTGCCGCGTCCGGGGCCAAGCTCGATCAGGTGCACAAAAGGCGGCGCGCCCATGGCCCGCCAAACCGAAGCCGACCACAGGCCGAGCAGCTCGCCGAACATCTGGCTGACTTCCGGCGATGTCGTGAAGTCGCCCTCGCGGCCCAGCGGATCGCGTGAAATGTAGTAGCCGTGTTGCGGATGGGTCAGGCACAGCTGCATGTAGCGCCACACCGGCATCGGTCCGGTCGACTTGATCAGGCGCTTGATTTCATCCAGCAGCGGCGATTGTTCGGTCACATCAGGCCTTCTTGCCCGGACTCAATTCGAGCGATGCCTGCGGCTTGCGCCAGGCACGTACCATCAAAACGAGTCCCACAAATATCATCGGCACGGAGAGCAGCATGCCCATGGTGAGCCCACCCCACAGAAATCCGAGTTGCGGATCCGGCTCGCGGAAGAATTCTCCTGTAATACGCGCCAGCGCATAAAAAAAGATGAAGGCGCCGAGGATCAGTCCGGGGCGCTTCAGCGCGCCGGCCCGGATCATCAGGGCCAGAATGAGAAACAGGACGATACCCTCGAGGCCGGCTTCATAGAGCTGGCTGGGGTGGCGCGGCAGTGGCCCGCCATTGGGAAACACCATCGCCCAGGGCACGCTGGCGTCGGCAAGCCGGCCCCACAATTCACTGTTGATGAAATTGGCGAGGCGCCCGAGCAACAGGCCGATCGGGCCGACCGCGCAGGTGATGTCGCCGAGCGACAGGACCGAAAGCCCACGCTTCCAGCAGAACAGAAATACGGCAAAGACGCAGCCCATGAAGCCGCCATGGAACGACATGCCGCCCTTCCACAGCTCGAAAATCTCGGCGGGATGGGCGATGAAGAAGTCGAGATTGTAGAACAGCACATAGCCGGTGCGGCCGCCGACGATGATGCCGATCGTCACCCAGAGGATGAAGTCGTCGAAATCGAGAAGCGAGATCGGCGAGGGGCCGCCCCATAACTTCGTGCTCTTGATCAGCGCGCGGGCGTAGATCCAGCCGAGCACGATGCCGCCGATATAGGCCAGCGCGTACCAGCGAATGACAATCGGGCCGAGCGCGATGGCGACCGGATCGAAAACGGGGAAGGCGATGGTCAGGAATGGCATGTGGTGGGCTTACGGCTCCGGATGCCGCCAGTAAAGCATTGGCTTGTGACGAATTAAGGGACCTGGGCAGTTGTGAACGCGAAAGACAGGCGATACTTGAACTGCGCAGCCGGGATCGCCATTGTCGATCTACAGCTTAATGCCGCGTGTTTGTTCATCCGACCGGAGTTCTTGCCATGACCCAGACCAACAATCGGTTCTTCGACGAGATCGGCCGCCTGATGAACGATGCTGCCGGCGCGGCCCAGGGCGTCAAGCGCGAGGTCGATACGGTTGTGCGCAACCAGGCTGAGAAGATCCTGCGCGATCTCGATATCGTGAAGCGCGAGGAGTTCGAGGCGGTCAAGGACATGGCCCGGATCGCCCGCGAGGAGAACGAGGCGCTGAAGGCCCGGATCGCGGCACTGGAAGCCAAGCTCGGTGGCTGAGTGGACGGCTCTACCGGCGCCTGCACGCGGCGGCCGGAGATCGGTTACCTGGGCGAAGATGGCTAAATAGGCCCCTGGAAGGGCCCTGCAGACGAAGAAAAAGCCCGTCATTTCCTTGTCTTTTTGGCGGTTTGGCGGTAGAAGCCGCCCACGTCCGCAGCCCCCGCACCCCTGGAGGCTTGCTGCAGCGTGGAAACGGGCCGCATTGCGGCCTTTAACTTTTTAGAAAACAAGGACTTACACGATGGCGACCGTCAAGGAATTGAAGGCGACCTCACGTCCGGTCGGCGGCAAGGGGGCCGCACGGGCAGAGCGTCGCGCCGGCCGAGTGCCCGGAGTGATCTATGGTGACAACAAGCCCCCGGTGGCGATTTCGGTGAATGACGCCGAACTGCGCCAGCGCATTCTGGCCGGCCGGTTCCTCACCACGATTTACGACATCGAGCTCGAGGGCAAGAAGCACCGCGTGATTCCGCGCGACTTCCACCTCGATCCGGTCAAGGACTTCCCGCTCCACGTCGACTTCCTCCGCCTCGGCGAAGGCGCGACCATCCGCGTCAGCGTTCCGCTGCACATCAAGGGTGCTGAAAGCGCTCCGGGCGTGAAGCGTGGCGGCACCATCAACATCGTGACCCACACGATCGAACTGGAAGCCGAAGCCGAGAGCATTCCGCAGTTCCTCGAAGTTGATGTCAGCCAGCTTGATATCGGCACGTCGCTGCACATCACCGACGTCGTTCTGCCGAAGGGCGTGAAGACGCTGGCTCGCGATGCCGACCTGACGCTGGTCACCATCGTGCCTCCGTCGGGCTACGGTGAAGAAGCTGCGACCCCTGCGGCTGCTGCTGCTGCGGCTCCCGCCGCGGCTGGTGCCAAGGCTCCGGCTGCCGGCGCCAAGGCTCCGGCCGCCGCCGCCGCTCCGGCGAAGAAGAAGTAATCCGGCGCGGAGCTCCGCGTCATGCTTCTCTTTGTTGGTCTCGGAAACCCTGGTGCGAAATACCAGGGCAACCGGCACAATATCGGGTTCATGGTTCTCGACGACATCGCGCGGCGTCACGGTTTTGGACCGTGGCGCCGTCGCTTTCAGGGCGAGACCTCCGAAGGCACGCTGGACGGCGAACGTGTCATCCTGCTGAAGCCGATGACCTTCATGAACGACTCCGGCCGCTCAGTTCAGGAAGCGTCCGCCTATTTGAAGATTTCACTCGGCGACATCGCCGTGTTTCACGACGAGCTCGAACTGCCATTCGCCAAGGTGCGCGTGAAGATCGGCGGCGGCATCGCCGGACATAACGGTCTGCGCTCGATCTCCGCGCATATCGGCAACGACTATCGGCGCGTTCGCCTCGGCATCGGACATCCCGGTGCCAAGGAACTGGTGCATAATCACGTGCTGAGCGATTTCGCCAAGGCCGAACGGCCGCAGCTCGAAGCGTTCAACGACGCGGTGACCGAGCATGTAAGCTTGCTGGTCGGTGGTCAGGACTCGTCGTTTCAGAACAAGGTGCATCTGACGATGCAGGCCAAGGGTTTCACGTCGAAGGACGACAACGGCTCTGCTGAGAAGCCGTCGAAGAATTAGGACAGGATCATGGGATTCAAATGCGGGATCGTCGGGTTGCCGAATGTCGGCAAATCGACGCTGTTCAATGCGCTCACGGAAACCGCGGCCGCACAGGCTGCGAACTATCCGTTCTGCACCATCGAGCCGAATGTCGGTGAAGTCGCGGTGCCGGACAAGCGCCTCGACAAATTGTCCGAGATTGGCAAGTCGCAGCAGATCATCCCGACGCGTCTGACCTTCGTGGATATCGCCGGCCTGGTGAAGGGCGCGTCGAAGGGCGAAGGCCTTGGCAATCAGTTTCTCGCCACCATCCGCGAAGTCGATGCCGTCGCCCATGTGGTGCGTTGCTTCATCGATGACGACATCACCCATGTCGAAGGCAAGATCGATCCGCTCGCCGACATCGAGATCATCGAGACCGAGCTGATGCTCGCGGATCTGGATTCCTGCGAGAAGCGCATCGACAACCTGACCAAGAAGGCCAAGGGCAACGACAAGGACGCCAAGGAACAGCTCGATCTGGTCCAGCGCGCCTTGGTGCTGTTGCGCGACGGCAAGCCGACGCGTTTTCTCGAGCGCAAGCCCGAGGAAGAGCGCGCGTTCGGCATGCTCGGTCTGCTGACCTCCAAGCCCGTTCTGTATGTCTGCAACGTGGAAGAAGGCGCGGCGGGCGAAGGCAACGAATATTCGAAGCGGGTTGCAGAACATGCTGCGAAGGAGGGCGCGGTTGCGGTCGCCATCTCCGCCAAGATCGAATCCGAGATCGCGACTCTGTCACGTGCCGAACGTGCGGAATTCCTCGATACGCTCGGGCTCGAAGAAGCGGGCCTCGATCGCCTGATCCGCGCGGGCTATTCGCTGCTGCATCTCATCACCTATTTCACCGTCGGTCCCAAGGAAGCCCGTGCCTGGACCATCACCCAGGGCACCAAGGCACCGCAGGCTGCAGCCGTCATCCACACGGATTTCGAGAAGGGTTTCATCCGCGCGGAAACCATCGGCTATGACGACTATGTCAGGCTCGGTGGCGAAGCTGGCGCGCGCGATGGCGGCAAGCTGCGGCTGGAAGGCAAGGAATATGTCGTCGCCGACGGCGACGTACTGCATTTCCGGTTCAATACCTAAGCGTCTTGGCCCCGCTCCTCACATGACCGAGGAGCGGGGTTCAAGCACTTAATACTGCTGGTGCTGACCCAACGTCTGCCCCTGATCCCGTATCGCGCCGAGATGTTCGTTGATGCGGAATACGATCAGGACGAACTCAGCCCCGATGCGCGCGAAGATGATGCCGACGATCACGCTGGCAAGGCTCGACATCACGAGGATAAAGCCGCCAAACGGGCTGATGGCCATTGCGGCGAGACCCGAAAATATCCCGGAAATGCCGAACAGAATGATCAGTGCGATCACCAGCCAGTAGAACGTCTTGATGATTGTGGGCGTAATGAAACGGTCCCACTGAAACAGATCCCGAAATTCGAACATCGGTGAAATCCCCCGCCCGGTAGATGTATGACAAATTCAATCGCATCGACAAACGGCTTCAAATGTCCTGGCCCGACGGCGTTGACGGGCAGGATCGCGGGAAAGCCATGCAAGCGACCGGGTTGAGATTGCTGCAAATAACGGCCACAATCAGGCTTCCTCGACGGCATCCCCCATTATGACCCTGACATTTGAAGATTTTAAGCCCGGCCATTTCGGCACATTTGGGCCGCGTCACATCACCCGCGACGAGATTGTTGCATATGCGCGGGAATATGACCCGCAGCCCATGCATCTTGACGAGGATGCGGCGAGTGCGTCGATGCTGAAGGGGCTTGCCGGCTCAGGCTGGCACATGTGCTCGCTGATGATGCGGATGATCTATGACGGGTTTCTGCACAAGACCGCATCGATGGGGTCGCCAGGCGTGGATCAGATGCGATGGCTTGCGCCGTTTCGTCCGGGCGACGATCTGACGCTGGATGTCGAAGTGATCGAAGCGCGCGCATCGCAAAGCCGGCCGACCTTGGGCATCGTGAAATTCAAGTTCAGCACACGCAATGCCAGGGGGCAGACGATTTCCGAGATGATCACCCCGATCATGGTCGGGCGGCGCGAAGCCGCCGCCGGGAACTAGGGTCGCAGCATGCGCTATCTGGAAGACATCCAAATCGGTATGCGCCGTGAGCTCGGATCGTTCACGTTCACGGCGGAGTCGATCAAGGCTTTTGCCGAACAATTCGATCCACAACCATTCCATCTCGATGAAGAGGCCGGTCGCAAGTCGCTGTTCGGCGGTCTTGCAGCGTCGGGCTGGCACGTGGCGTCGGTGTGCATGAAGTTGCTGGTGGCCGATGGCCAGCGCGCAAAGGCGGAAGCCGAAGCGCGTGGCGAAGAGCCTCCAGTCGGTGGCCCATCGCCCGGTTTTCGCGATCTGCGCTGGGTCCGGCCTGTTCTTGCGGGCGACACCCTGACCTATAGCAGTGAGGTCGTTTCCGTGCGCGCGACCGCGACGCGTCCGGGGTGGGGCATCTTGCAGTCGAAGAACGTTGCCGTTAATCAGCGCGGCGAGGAGGTCTACAGCTTCCTCGGTTCGGTCTTCCTGCCGCAACGGGGTGGCGCGGCTTAACCATTTCAAATTTTATCGGTGGAACCCGAACGCTGTTAAGGGGTTCTGAACCTTGTGAGCGTGATCTGCGACTCACGCATATGGCGACTAAGACGACGTTGCAGGACTATTTGGGGACGACAATGGCTGACCGCACCGGACTGAAATTCGTGGGCTTTATCTTTGCGAGCGTGACGCTTGCGGTGATGCTGGCCACCTGCATGGTGGTCAAGGGTTATGCCGATGGCGCCTATACGCTCGAGAGCAGCGCAGTCGTCAGCGAGTAATTTTTACGATTTGCTAACCAGACCCGCGCCGAGCTGCGCTGGTTTTCTCGCGCGTGAGGTCGATGATCGCGACCTCAGCGACTCCAGGCCCAGGCGAGCAGCGCCACGGCCACGAACAGCAACCCGACAAAACGCAAGATAATGGTCCCCATCCTGGGCGCGCTGCTGCGCGCCGGAATCGGATCGGTGTTGTTCGGCCGGATGGTCTCCACGAATCAATTCCCCCAGGAGCAGTTCACAGCTGCTGCGTAACCGTTGGTCGGGAACGGAACCAATAAAGTTCAATTGAAGTTGCTCACGAAAAAGCCGCCGCCCTTTCGGGACGGCGGCTTTTGATCTGGTTGGCCTGGTGTCGATCAGTCGTGACGCAGACCGTCAGCGGTGCGCTTCCACTGCGCGACATTGTCGGCAATCAGGCGGGTCGACTTCATTGCGGCCTGGCTGAGCTGGGCGTAGCCGGAGATCTCGCGCTGGACGCGCTGGCCTTCGGCATGGAGCAGGTCACGCAGGCTTTCGAGTTCGGAAACCAGCTTCTCGATCTCACCGAGCGAGGTGCCGGCGACGCGCTGGATCAGCGAGTTGACGCTGTTGACGGTCGCTTCGGTGGTGGCTTCCAGAGGCGCATCGGTGCTGGTTGTGGTTTCGCTTGAATTGTTCACCATGCCAGGCACCGGACGACGGAGGTAGGCGATATCATTGCGCACGAAGTCGCGGATACCCGCTTCGACTTCAGACACAGCGGCGAGGTTGCTGTCGTCATCTTTGGCTTCCGTCTGTTCTGAACGAATGGCACTCATCAGCTCTTCCTTGTTTGTGCGAAGTGAACTTCACAGTGAGCGAGCGCGGTCCCCCGCACGACAAATTTACGTGTCCATCTGCGCAGTGGATTTTGACGAGATCGCGGCGAATATGCGGCGGGGCGCCGATCTTTGCCGGCAATCATCTGGCAAAGTTATTAAAACTTGCTTTACCAACTGTGCTTGAAGCCGGCCGAGAATGTCTTGTTGGTCACGCCCTGGACCGTCTCGCTGATTGATCCGGAGACGTTGACGCCGCCAAACAGCTTCTGCTCCGCGCCGAACTTGCGCAGCCATTTGTCGTCGGTGGTGGCGAGCGATTGCCCTGCGATGAAGCTCGTGCCCGTATCGGTAATGTTGAACCGCGCAAGCTGGTCGGTCTCGTAGCTTCGCGTGGGGCGACCATTGTAGCCAATGGCCGGAATGCTGCCTTGCTGGATCACGTTGTAGCCGCTCTGCAGCGTCAGAGAATACTGATCACCGGCAATGGGCACCGACTTGCTGAGCGAGGTACCAAGTTTGGTCTGATCTGCACCCGGATCGACACGGGCTTCGATCGCCGTCTTGTCCCAGATTGAGCCCACGCCGGGAGCGGTCGCGGCCGCCCAGGCTGCGCCGCCCGATTGGGCCTGCGCCGTGCCGTCTCCGAATTGATTGCGGTAGGCATCGGCTGCGCTGCGCGGAGCGGTCTGCCGCGCCACATTGATATCGGCGCCGACGCGCGTATCCCAGAATGGTGTGACCGATTGCTTGACCGAGAGTGCCGCTGCGCCGTTGCTGTCGTTGGACGTCCAGCTGGACGACGGGCTGCCGACGATCAGCGACGAGCGCTTCTCGCGGAGCGATGCCTTCGCCGTCGGCGAATCGTCGGTGTTCAAGAGGCTCCAGTCGGGTTCCGCGGCGTCAGCAGGAGGAGTGGCTGCCGTGTCGACCTGCTCTATTTCGCCGGGAGGTGGCGCAACGTCGACGAGACCGCGCCACGGGTTTTGCGCGTAAGCCGGAAAGGCCAACGCGGTTCCGCCGAGCGCTGCGACAAGCGCCCAATATTTCGGTCTGAATCCTGAAGCCATCGTGCCCACTGCCCAGCAAGATCGCGGATCGGTTGGCAGATAATACCATCAGGCCCGGCGGAATTGTGGCGTCGCAACATTTCGCCGGGAATGATCATTGGCGATTGGCAATCGCCGCGCTGCTCAGGCGATCTTGGGCAGATGGATAGGCCGGCCCAATGCCTGTTCGACCAGGTCGAACGTATCGACGACCACGCGCATGCTGGTCAGACGCCCGGCCTTGAACTGCGCGAATTGTGCCAGTCGCAGGCTGATGGGGCGGTTCGAATCCAGTGCGGTCAGCGAGAAGCGCATCATTGCGGAGCCAGACTCATCACCAAGGATCATCGACTCGCGCTCGAAGCGATGCACCCGCACATTGTCCGCGATCTGCTTGCAGACATCGAGCACGGCCGCTTTGCCGTGGCGTGCGCCGAGAAACGGAAACATGTCGATCGGGCCGTAGACCGCCCATTCGATATTGTCGTCGATGATGTCAGCGAGGTGGTCGAGCTGGCGTTCATTGATGGCGCGATGCAACGCGCGCGAAAAACGCCAGAGGCTATGCTCTGTCATTGGGATCGTCCTGAAAATGGCTGAAAACACTTGCGCGCCGGAGCAACGTCGCCCGGGCGGTCTGCACAAATTGCTTGGAAACTTAAGTAATATAATTTCGCTGAAATTCAATTGATTATTTTGCAATGCACAAATGTTCGTGGTGAGGAGCTGCTCACCAAAACGTTAAGCTGCATTGTGCCGTCGGCATAACCTTACCGGTATGTCTGATCGTGGTCCTGCACGGGGAGCCGCCTCATGGCGACATCTTCATTGCGGGCGGCCATGATGCCGAACAGGAGGGCCCCGCCGACGGCGCCGAGAAGTGCGCCAATGGGCATAAAGGTGAAAAACACCAGCATGGCGCTGTAGCCCTCGAAATTACTGGTCTTGAACAATTCGACCCAGGCAACACCGGCGCCGATTCCCAAAGCGGCTCCGCCGAGCAACCCCAGAACCAGACCCAGCAAGATCAGCAACGCGATTTTCATGCAGCGCCCCCACTCAACATTTTATGCGTCAAACAACGGCACCGGAAGGTTCAACGGCTGACGGCGATTTCATGTGCTGGAGCCTGGTTAAGGAACGCAGCTTGGGCAGCTGCGTTGCCCTCGACCTGCAAGGGGAGATTCCCGATGACCAAGCACATCCAGCCCGTTCCCGAGGATAACTGCAGCGACAAGGGACCTGGCAGCGCGCCGAAGGTCACGCTCGATAACACCAAGGGTCATCGCGACGACGAGAAGCACAATATTCGCGAGCAGGCGGCGCACGGCAATCTCACGCAGAACACCAGCAACCGCCGTTCGGGGTGATCGTAATGCAGCGGGCGGTTTCTATAGATGAAGGATGGCCGGTAAACCCGTCGTCACTGCCCGCTTGCGCCGCGCGCCGCCCGTCCTTGTCTGCAAGAAGTGCCTCGGTCGCATCGATGATGGCAAGGCGTTGCGCAAATCTCTCAAGTCGGACTTGAAACGTCGCAGCGCGAAGCAGGACGTGAAAAGTCCACGCGTTGTACTGACGAGCTGCCTCGGCATCTGTCCGAAGCGAGCCATCGTCGTGGCGAGCGCCGCAACGTTGCAGGGCGGGCAATATCTGTAGCTGTCAAGTGCGGAGGACAGCGAGAAGGCGGCAACGGCGCTGATGCCGGATCGATGTCCTAGATAGGGCAATCAGGCGGCCGATTTTTTCGGCAGCTCTCCCAACGGCCGACTCTCCATCTCTTCGCCGAAATCGATCGGATGCAGCAGCGCCTCGTGGAGCTGATGGCGATCGAGTTCGCCCTCCCAGCGGCTGATGACGATGGTGGCGACGCCGTTGCCGATCAGATTAGTGAGCGCGCGGCATTCGCTCATGAACTTGTCGATGCCGACGATAATGGCCAGTGCGGTGATCGGAATATCGGGGATGATCGACAGCGTTGCAGCCAGCGTCACGAAGCCTGCGCCGGTGACGCCCGATGCGCCCTTCGATGTCAGCATCGCCACGCCGAGCACCGCGGCCATCTGGCCGAAGGTGAGATGCGTGTTGGTGGCCTGCGCCAGGAACAGCGTGGCCAGCGTCATATAGATATTGGTGCCGTCGAGATTGAAGCTGTAGCCGGTCGGGATCACGAGGCCGACCACCGGCTTCGATGCGCCCAGGGCTTCCATCTTGGTGATCATGCGCGGCAACACGGTCTCGGACGACGAGGTGCCGAGCACGATCAGCAGCTCGTCCTTGATGTAGCCGATGAAACGCAGGATCGAGAAGCCGAAGGCACGCGCGATACCGCCGAGCACCAGCAGCACGAACAGCAGCGAGGCCAGATAGAAGGTGAAGATCAGATAGCCGAGATTGACGAGGGCGCCGAGGCCGAACGAGCCGATGGTGAAGGCCATTGCGCCGAATGCGCCGATCGGTGCGAGCTGGACGATCATGCCGATGATGCGGAAGAACATCTTCCCGGCGAGATCGATACCTTCGGCGATCTTTTCGCCGGGCTTGCCCATATGGGAGATCGCGAAGCCGGAGAGGATCGCGACCAGCAGCACCTGCAGGAGATCGCCCTTGGCCAGCGAGTCGAAATAGGACGTCGGAATGATCGCCATCAGATGGCCGACGAAACTCTCCTCCTTGGCACGGCTGACATAGCTGGCCACGGATTTCGCGTCTAACGTGGAGGGATCGATATTGAAGCCGGCGCCGGGCTGCAGGAAGTGACCGACCAGGAGGCCGATCAGCAGTGCTACGGTGGAGACCGTTTCGAAATACAGCAGCGTCTTGCCGCCGATGCGGCCGACTTTGCTCATGTCGCCGATCGAGGCGATTCCGTGCACAACGGTGCAGAAGATCGCCGGCGCGATCATCATCTTGATCAGTGCGATGAAGCCGTCGCCGAGCGGCTTCAGGGCCTTGCCAGCATCCGGATAGAAGTAACCGACCGTTACGCCAATCGCGATGGCGATCAGCACCTGGATATAGAGAACGCGATACCAGGGTTGTTTGGCCATCGTGGTTTCTTCCCTTGAACAGCGCTCATCACCATCGACAGCCGCGCGCAAAACATAGGTGCGCCGAGCTGCGGCGTAAAGTCACGGTTTGAACAGACCTGCGGCTAAAGCGGAATGCGGGCCGGCCATGTGCGCTGCGCATGCTGCACCTGCACTGCACTTGCGATGGTACGTGCCGGGGCCATTTAAATCACAAAGGAAGCACGCCATGCTTGATATCACCACACATCCCGTCGATGACGATTCCGGGACACCTGGCGTTGCCGCAGTGCAGAATGATGCGGCGCTGCTCGATGCCTATTCCAACGCCGTGATCGGCGTCACAGAACGCGTCGGTCCCGCGGTCGTGCGCGTCGAGACCGGAGCGAAGACGTCCAATCCGCGCCAGCGCGCCGGGCTCGGTTCCGGCATTGTCATCTCGCCGGACGGCCTTGTGCTGACCAACAGCCATGTCGTCGGCAATTCCAGGCACATCCGCCTGCGCGACACCGAAGGCGTCGTCACCGAAGCGCGCGTGCTCGGCGCCGACCCTGATACCGATCTCGCTTTGCTGCGGGCCGATGGCGCACGCGATTTGCGCTATGCGGGTCTGGGGAATTCCAAGAACCTGAGGCGCGGCCAGCTGGTCGTTGCCATCGGCAATCCGCTCGGCTTCGAATCCACTGTCACTGCCGGTGTCGTCTCGGCGCTCGGCCGGTCGATCCGCTCGGAGAGCGGGCGCTCGATCGAGGACGTGATCCAGACCGATGCCGCGCTCAATCCCGGCAATTCCGGCGGCCCCTTGGTGTCGTCGCGGGGCGAGGTGATCGGTATCAACACCGCGATCATCCAGGGCGCGCAAGGTATCTGCTTTGCGGTCGCCAGCAATACCGCGCAATTCGTGCTGTCGGAGATCATCCGTCACGGCTATGTTCGCCGCGCTTTCATCGGGGTGTCCGGCCAGACTGCGCCGATCCCGCGTCGCCATGCGGTGCTCGCCGGTGTGGAGAACACCATGGGCGCGCTGCTCGACCAGATCGATCCCGATGGTCCCGCGGCGAGAGCTGGTCTGCTGCCCGGCGACGTCGTGATCGCGCTCGATCATGTGCCGGTGAATGGCGTCGATGATCTGATCCGGATTCTGGATCGTGATCGCATCGCTCGCGCGATCGAAATCGATGTGCTGCGGATGGGACAGTTACGGGCGATCGACATCCACCCGGTTGAACGCAAGATACTGGCGCGAGCCAGCTAACGTCTCACGCCTTGTGCAGCAGCGACAGCTCGGCCTTCAGGCGCAGGCTGCGCTTGCCGGCGAGGGCCGTGGCTTCGAACGCCGCGCAGCCGTCGCTGCAACTGCCGGAAAAGCCGATGCCCACTTCATAGCCGGCGAAGATCGTACCCCCGCCGGCTGTAGGCGTGTGTTCCTGATTGACGATTTCGCCCTTCCAGCGGCCGCCGGACGAACCATAGGCGCCGAGATAATAGAAGCGCGCGTCGCCGCCGAGAATGCGGCCGTCGAACAGCAGCATCACGCCGGTCAGCCCGTCCTCGACGCCGTCGAGGGTTTTCATGTGCAGCGAATACAGCCCGTTGGCGATGCCGCCATCGCCCACCGTGCCCGTGTCCGGGAAGTCCTCTTCGTCGAGCCGTGTCATCACCGACTCGAAGGCCGGCCCACGGCCCTGCATATCGCCGCCGGTGAACCTGTAGTTCTTGCCGTCATGCAGGCCACGGACGCGGATGGAGCCGTCGTCGTCGCCATAGAGCGTGCGAAACTGCGAGTCGATGTGGTGGCGCTGGCCATGGATCACCGCATGGATGGCGCCATCGGCCTCTTCATAGGTGCCGACATGGGCGAAAGCGGTGTTGCCGCCCAGCATGCGGCCGTCCTTGCAATACATGACGCTGCGGCCGACCACGTCGCCCGCCCGGTAGTCGCATTTGTAGAAACCATTGAACACGTCGAGCCACCCATTGCGCCAACGGACACCAGTGTAGACGGTCGCGCAGTGCGATAACAGGCATTCCCGGCCGGGCATATCAGCCATCCAATCCGCCTGCCGCCGTTCGCGCCGGGCAGATCGCACGGTCGTCGAAGCCCCAGGTGGCCGATTGTCGCCCGCCGGCTTTGCAGGCATGGTCGCGCCGAAACTAGGGGGGCCTGCGATGCGTGTATTGCGATGGATGGTGCTGTTCATGACCGCAGCAGTCCCGGCCTTCGCCCAGCCCGCGGTCCAATCCGTTCAGGCATCGCCCGAGGTGTTGCGCGATCTCGTCCCCACCGGAAAGCTCCGCGCCGCGATCAATTACGGTAACAGTGTCCTGGCCCAGAAGGGCCCGGACGGCGCGCCGCGCGGCGTCTCCGCGGATCTCGCCGCCGAGCTGGCGAAGCGCCTCGGCGTCGCCGTGGACTATGTGCCTTATGACGCGGCGGGCAAGGTGTTCGAGGGCGCCAGGGCTGGCGTCTGGGATGTCGGTTTCATCGCCATCGAGCCGGTGCGCGCGCAGGAAATCATCTTCACCGCGCCCTATGTGATTATCGAGGGCACCTACATGGTCCCCGTGCATTCGCCGCTGAAGACCGTCGATGACGTCGACCGGGACGGCGTCCGGATGTCCGTCGGCCTCGGCTCGGCCTACGACCTCTATCTCACCCGCACTATCAAGCATGCCACCGTGCTGCGCGCCGATGCCGGCGGTGGCAGCGCGATGATCCGCAAGTTTCTTGACGAGAAGCTCGATGCCGCCGCCGGCGTGCGCCAGCAGCTCGATGCCTATGCCAAGGACCATCCGGAGATGCGCGTGATGTCTGGCCATTTCCAGGAGATCCAGCAGGCGATGGCCATGCCGCGCATCACCGACAGACCGCGCACGGCCGGCGTCGCCTATCTCAAGGCCTTCGTCGAGGAGATGAAGGCGTCGGGCTTCGTCGTCGAAGCCCTGAAGCGCAGCGGCCAGGTTGCCGACGTTGCGCCGCCGGCGGGGAAGTGAGCGTCAGACTTTCAGCGTCCAGCGCGTAATGCGGCGGACGACGACAAAACCGATCGCGAAAACGATGATCTGGGTATAGAGGTTGCTGGCCGGCTTGCCGTATTGCTCGAACAGCGCGGCCCCGAGCGCAGCCACCATGCACGACGTCAGCCCGACCAGATAGTCGCGGGTTTTGCCGTGATCGCGCTCCAGTGCGTTGAGCCGCTTCTCGATGGTGCCGGTTTCGTTCATCGCCAATTGTCGCCGTGATGCGGCGTGATGGCCGCGCGTCATGATTGGTTGACGTAGCGCCGAAACGGTTCAACAGGCCGCGCATGCACCGTCGCATTTGTCTCTCGGATTCGGATGTCAAACAGCCACGCGACATCGTTCTCGCGGGCGAAACCCCGAGGTGAGCTGTAGTCTTTCCCTCGAAAACTGAGGGGAATGGCGCGCCGCAAGGGGCACCTTTTTAGTCAGGCGCTGCGTCCGGTCCGGCTGCGACATCGTTCCGTCTACAGCGCAACGCCTTGCGGCGCTTCATCGCGGCGATTTCTGTTCCAGAGACCGTGCTTCCGGGCACTGGGCAGGGCTAATGAAAGCCCTCCGTTCCGGACAGGCTTTCGCCTGCCTTCACCCGCACCCGTCCAGCCGTTTCCGGCGCAGCCTCATAGTGGGCCAGGACGGTGACCCCGGACCTCCCGAGTCCGTGCTTGCGAGGCACGTCCGCAGGCGCCGTATCGTGCTCCACCCCGAAAGCACCCTCATGAGCAGGACAGAGAGGGGTATATAGTCTTATAGGAATTATGCTACGCTACGCGTGTCTGCGCCACCAAACTGATGCCTAACGCGTGCAACACCTTCAGCACCGTCGCGAATTCCGGTTTGGCGTCACCGCCGAGCGCGCGATAAAGGTTCTCGCGCGACAGGCCGGTCTTCTCGGCAACGTCGGTCATGCCCTGCGCGCGGGCAACGGCGCCGATCGCCTTGGCGATCAAGGCCGGGTCTTCCGATTCAAAAGCCTCGGTAAGATAGGCGGCGATCATCTCGGGACTGTCGAGATAGTCGGCGGCATCGAATGGGGTCACGGTGGCCATGCTCACTCCTTCATTTGATGCGCGAGTTGCTTGGCAGCGGCGATGTCTGCGCTTTGCGAGCTCTTGTCGCCACCGCAGAGCAGGATGATCAGTTCGTCGCCGCGACGCACGAAATAGACCCGATAGCCCGGACCGTAGTGAATGCGCATCTCACTGACGCCATCACCGACCGGCGCAACGTCGCCGGGATTGCCAAGTTCCAGCCGATCGATCCGCGAAATAATCTTCGCCCGCGCCCGGATGTCGCGCAGATTTTTCAGCCAAATCGAGAATTCGTCGGTTCTGTTGATCACCGGCATCTGTAGCGTATACGCTACAGATGCCTTTTCGTCAATGCGCGTTCAGCTCCGCTTCTTCCACCCGCCCCGATGCCCCGGCGCGCCGCCGGTTGATCTTGGCGCGGGGCCAAACTCCGGCCCGGACTCGCGGCTGTTCTTCGGCTGGAAGATCTTGCTCTCGGTGCCCGGTCCCATTTCGTCGAGTGTCGGCTTGCGCGGACGCTGGACTTCCTTGCCGCGGGCGGGCTTCACCTCATGCCAGTTCGCGATGCCCATCTCGTCGAGCCCGGGCTTGTGCACTTTCGACGAGGCGCCGCCCGCTGATGAACTCTTGCCGTATTTGCCGCGCGCCTTGCCTTGTGCGGCCTTGTCGAGGCGCGCGGGCAGGTTGGCGGCATCGCCATATTTCTTGTCGCCCTTATAGGCACCGCCGCGGGCGGCGACGCCGCGCTGCTTGACGGTGGGGTCGTCGACCACGGCGAGTTCGGTGGCACGCAGGCGCTTGACCTCGTCGCGGAGGCGCGCGGCTTCTTCGAAGTTCAGGTCGGCTGCGGCCTCGCGCATCCGCACTTCCAGATCGGCCAGCACGGCTTCGAAATTGTGTCCGATGGTGATGGCGTCCTCGGCCATGCCGCCGCCGATATCCACCAGCACGCGGTCGCCTTCATAGACCGAGTTGAGGATGTCGCCGATCGACTTCTTCACGCTTTCCGGCGTGATGCCATGCAGCGTGTTGTATTCCACCTGCTTCTCGCGGCGGCGATCGGTCTCGGCGATGGCGCGCTGCATCGAACCGGTCATCTGGTCGGCATAGAGAATGACGCGGCCGTCGACATTGCGCGCGGCGCGGCCGATGGTCTGGATCAGCGATGTCTCCGAACGCAAGAAGCCTTCCTTGTCGGCATCGAGCACGGCGACCAGCGCGCATTCGGGAATGTCGAGACCTTCGCGCAGCAGGTTGATGCCGACCAGCGCATCGAATGCGCCGAGGCGAAGATCCCTGATGATCTCGATCCGCTCGATGGTGTCGATGTCCGAATGCATGTAGCGCACGCGAATGCCCTGCTCATGCAAAAACTCTGTCAGGTCTTCGGCCATGCGCTTGGTCAGCACGGTGATCAGCGAGCGATAGCCCTGGGCCGCGGTGGCGCGGACTTCGCCCAGGAGATCGTCGACCTGGGTGCGGGCCGGGCGGATATTGATCGGCGGGTCGATCAGGCCGGTGGGGCGAATGACCTGCTCGACGAACACGCCGCCGGATTCCTGCAGCTCCCAGCCGGACGGCGTGGCCGACACCGCGATCGATTGCGGGCGCATCATGTCCCATTCCTCGAAGCGCAGCGGCCGGTTGTCCATGCAGGAGGGCAGGCGGAAGCCGTATTCCGCCAGCGTCGCCTTGCGGCGGAAGTCACCCTTGAACATGGCGCCGATCTGCGGCACGGACACGTGGCTTTCGTCGGCAAACACCAGCGCATTGTCGGGGACATATTCGAACAAAGTCGGCGGCGGCTCGCCGGGGCGACGCCCGGTGAGATAGCGCGAATAGTTCTCGATGCCGGCGCATGAGCCGGTGGCTTCCATCATTTCGAGATCGAAGGTGGTGCGCTGCTCCAGCCGCTGCGCCTCCAGGAGGCGGCCCTGATTGTGCAGCTGCTCGAGCCGCCACTTCAGCTCTTCTTTGATCGACTTCATCGCCTGGATCAGCGTCGGCCGCGGCGTCACGTAGTGCGAGTTGGCGTAGATCTTGATGAATTCGAGCTCATCCTGCTTGTGGCCGGTGAGCGGATCGAACTCCTCGATGCTCTCCACGGTGTCGCCGAACAGGTTCACGCGCCAGGCGCGGTCCTCATAGTGGGCCGGGAAGATGTCGATCACGTCGCCGCGCACCCGGAAAGTGCCGCGCGTGAAATCGTGCTGGGTACGCTTGTACTGCAGGGCCACGAGGTCGGCGATGAGCTGGCGCTGGTCGATGCGCTCGTCCTTCTTCAGCGCGAAGGTCATCGCGGTGTAGGTTTCCACCGAGCCGATACCGTAGATGCACGACACCGACGCCACGATGATGACGTCGTCGCGCTCCAGCAGCGCACGCGTCGCCGAGTGGCGCATGCGGTCGATCTGCTCGTTGATGGAGGAATCTTTCTCGATATAGGTGTCAGTGCGCGGGACGTAGGCTTCCGGCTGATAGTAGTCGTAATAGCTGACGAAATATTCGACGGCGTTGTCGGGGAAGAAGCTCTTGAACTCGCCATAGAGCTGGGCGGCCAGCGTCTTGTTCGGCGCGAGGATGATCGCCGGGCGTTGCGTGGCCTCGATCACCTTGGCCATGGTGTAGGTCTTGCCGGAGCCGGTGACGCCGAGCAGCACCTGCGTGCGGTCGTTGCGCTCGATGCCCTCGACCAGTTCCTTGATCGCGGTGGGCTGGTCGCCCTTCGGCTCATATTCGGATTTCAGCTCGAAGCGCACGCCGCCTTCGGATTTCTCCGGACGCGGCGGACGATGCGGCGTCCAGACTTTCTGGTCCTTGAACTCCGGGCGGCCATCGCGCACCAGCGCTTCCAGCGCATCGGCCGTGGCCTGCACGCCGAGCGCCTCCATCTTGTTGCGCGGCGGGCGCGCCATGGCAGCGGCATCATCTTCCTCGGTGGCGAAACCGAGTTGCTTGGCCAGTTCCGGATCCAGCGTCGGGATCGTGGCCGAGGTGTTGTAATTGGCCTGCTGGGCTTCCTCGAGACCCTTCTGCTCGCTCAGTCGCGGGGCATAGGGCGCGACAACCGGTTGCGGAAACGGCTGCAACGGCGTCGGGCGCATTCCCTCGTCGCCCTCGAATTTCTTTGGCGTCGATTTGCGCGCGCGATGCACCGCTGCCTCGCCGCCGGAGCGGCGCTCGAAGGAATTGGTCGGCGGCGGCTGCAGGCCGGTGCCCGATCCCATGCCGGCATCGCCGCGATTGATCGCGGGATTCAGCAGTTCCGCCAGCGCGGGCCCGATCGGCTTGACGTCGGGACGGCCGGCGCCGGGCTTGGCGGCGGGTGTCTTGATTGATTTTGCGGGCTTTTTCGGAGAGTCGGGTTTCTTCGCCATGGCCCGAATATGGGGCGAGTCCGGTGGCGATAAAAGGGCCCTATTTCAGCAGCTTCAATAGCTTCTTGCCGGCCGGCGTGGCGAATTCCCTGGCATCGATGGTGCCGTCATTATCGGGATTGGCCGCGCGGAACCGGGTTTCCACCACGGCGAGATATTCCGCCTTGTCGAGCGTGCCGTCCTTGTCCGGATTGGCGGCAGCGAACTCGCTCTTGCTCATGCGGCCGCGCAGCTCTCTGGCGTCCAGCGTGCCGTCATGATCGCGGTCGAGCTTGTCGAACAGTTTGCCGGCGGCTGCCTTGGCCTCGGCAAGGTCGACGGTGCCATCCTTGTCGGGATCGAGCTGCGCGAGGAAAGAGGCGGCCTGCGCCGGCACCAGCGCGGCAAGAGGTATCGCGAGAGATAGCAGAACCGTGCGGCGTGTGGTCATGATCGCCTCCCTTCCATCGTTGATGGCAAGAATGCATCAATCGGACAGCCGGTTCAAGAATCCCGCGTCGACTTACAGCGCGGCACCACATGGCGCGTTTACGAGTAGCGTATCGCATCATTGAGCGACACGCCGCCGAGGGAATTTCTCTCCTCCGACCACCATTGATGATGGTCGGCAGAGGGATCAGGCAACTGCCTGGCTCAACTGGTCAAGTGATGCCAGCGATCGTGCCATGAACTGATGAAATCGCGATCCGTCATCAGTTCCCAGGCTGCGAACAAGATCACCAGAATGCCCGACACCATACTGCTTGCTGTGGCCGATCCCGACTCGTAGCCGATTGCCCAGGGTGCTACGAGCAGAGCCAGTCCGAGGAGAATCTCTCCCAATTCCTCCAGATAGGAGGGAATGAAGAATCCCTCTATGGCAAACAGAATGACGCACAATCCCAGCGCGATTGTGATCCAGGTCGCCGCCCCGGCGAAGCCCAGGATGAACGGCGATACGGCCAACCACACGCCCAGCAACAGGCTGGCGGCATCTTGCCAATGTTGAATACGCATGATGCTCACCTCCCTTCATTGTTGTTCTGAGTCATATAGTGAGTGCTTCCGGCGCTTCGAGAGGCAACCTTCTCTGGCTCATCTGATTGCTGCGTTTGCTCACTGCCAGGGAGGACTTGGGACACCAGCCGGGCGCAGCCCGATAGAGCCAAAAGTCTTATGCGGTGGTGGTCCAATTAGGATTAGACTGCCTGAGTGCTTTCGCTTCCAGCCAGATGGAAAGGAGGCAGCGTTGGCTCACGGCGCCGGAGGCCGTTGGAGCTCCCCTCAGATGGTAAAAGCTCCCTCAAGGGGGGCAGGCGGCGCAGACGCACACACAGGTGAGGCACCTGCAGATGTCGCGCATTGATCGCGCGCCGCGAGAAAGCAAAGCACCGAAAATGGGAGGCAATGTCTTGAAGTAACAGGAGGCACACATGGCAATGCAAATCCAGACGGATTTCCGCCGCGTGATCGTCGCCGCGGCGGTCGGAAACGTCATCGAATGGTATGACTTCTATATCTTCGGGAGCCTGGCCGCGGTTCTGTCGGTCAAGTTCTTCGAGCAATCCCACCCCGTCGCAGCTCTGCTCAGTACGATTGCACTATTCACCGCCGGATTCCTGATCCGCCCACTGGGCGCATTCCTCTTCGGATGGATGGGTGATCGGGTTGGCCGCAAGTACACGTTCCTTGTTACGCTCAGCGGAATGGGGCTGGGCACGGGGGCGATCGGATTGATCCCGACCTACGAGTCAATCGGCCTGACTGCTGCGTTCCTTCTCTTCGGCCTGCGGATGCTCCAGGGCCTGTGTCTGGGCGGCGAGTATGGCGGCGCCATCACCTATGTCGCCGAGCATGTGCCGGACGAAAGCCGGGGCTATTACACCGGTTGGCTGCAGACCTCCCCGACTCTCGGGATCGTGGTGTCGTTGGCGGTGATCATCGCGACACGCACGTATTTCGGCAACCAGGCCTTCGACGCATGGGCGTGGCGCGTTCCGTTCCTGGTTTCCTTCCTGTTGGTGGCTATCGCCATTTACATCCGGCTCCAGCTTCAGGAGACGCCGATCTTCCAGGAGATCAAGGCCAAGGGGCAGATGACCAGGAATCCATGGAAGGAGGCCTTCCTCACCTCCAACATCAAATATGTTGGGATCGCCACCATCGTGCTGATCGGGCAAGGAGTGGTCTGGTACAGCGGTCAGTTCTGGGCGTTGTACTTCCTGCAGCAGGTATCCAAGGTGGACCCGCTGACCTCGGCCTACATCGTGGGAGCCGCACTGCTCATTGCAACGCCGAGCCTGATTTTTTTCGGCTGGCTGTCCGACATCATTGGCCGCAAGCCAGTGATCCTGGGAGGCATGTTGCTCGCCGCGATTACGTACTATCCGTTGTATTTGTGGCTGGGAACGGTCACGCAGCCCGGCAACATCAACTATCCGATCGCGGTCTTCATTATCTTCATCCTCGTTTGCTACGTCGGGATGGTGTACGGGCCGGTCGGGGCGTTCCTGGCAGAATACTTCCCCGGCAGGATTCGGTATACGTCGGTATCGGTGCCGTATCACATCGGCAACGGTTGGGGTGGCGGACTGGTGCCGTTCATCACCTCGGCGGCTTTCGCGGCCACGGGCAGCATCGGCTACGCGCTGATCTACCCGATCGTGGTTCCTGCCGTATGCTTCGTCATCTGTGTCTTCCTGATGCCGGAAACTCGCAAGATCAGCATCTGGCATCCGATAGAGCCAAGACCGGCGACCTAAGACCGGCAACCTGACAAGGTCGCCCTTGTGCGGGGCTCACCGGGCCCTGCACTTTTTTCGCCGGGATAGGTGAAGTTCATGGTGAAAGGGATATTGCTCCCTTGATAGGCTGAAACCAGCGCGTGGCGCATGCCGAGGACCACGCGAAGCCCGGGAGTTTCAAATGCCGCTGTCGCGCTCCGCCAGCCTGCTGGCCGTTAGCCTGTTTGCCGTCGCGCCGCTGTCGTCAGCACTCGCCCAGTCGAAGGACGCCGAGCCCGCCAGCCGCGCAGTGAACGACGCCTTCCTCAAGACACTGCCGTTCAACGACCGCGCCGATTTCGACGATGCCCGACGCGGCTTCATCGCGACATTGCCGGATGGCGTCATTCCCGGCCCCGGCGGCAATCCGGCGTTTGACACACAGCAGTACGATTTCCTGAAAAACGATCAGGTGCCGCCGACGGTCAATCCCAGCCTGTGGCGGCAGGCACAGCTCAACGCCATCAATGGTCTCTTCAAGGTCACCGAGCGCGTCTATCAGGTGCGCGGGCTGGATATCGCCAATCTCACCATCGTCGAGGGCGATACTGGCCTGATCCTGATCGATCCCTTGCTCTCCAACGAGACCGCCAAAGCCGCGCTCGATCTTTATCTGAAGAACCGGCCGGCAAAGCCGGTGCTAGCCGTGATCTACAGTCACAGCCACGCCGACCATTTCGGCGGCGGCAAGGGCGTGATGTCGGAAGATGATGCGGCATCCGGCAAGGTCAAGGTGATCGCGCCCGATGGGTTCATGGAGCATGCGGTGGCGGAAAACGTCATCGCCGGCAACGCCATGAGCCGCCGCGCGCAATACCAGTTCGGCTCTGCGCTGCCGGTCGGCGAGCGCGCCCAGGTCGACACGGGTCTAGGCAAGGCACTGGCGAAGGGTACGATCTCGTTGATCCCGCCGAACGATCTGATCAAGCAAGGTTACGAGAGCCGCAGCATCGACGGCGTCGAGATGGAATTCCATCTGGTGCCGGGCTCGGAGGCGCCGTCCGAGATGATCATGTATTTTCCGCAGTTCAAGCTGTTGAACATGGCGGAAGATGCCACCCACAACATGCACAATCTCTACACCATCCGTGGCGCCGAGATTCGTGACGGCCGGCTGTGGTCGAAATATATCGGCGAGGCGATCCAGCGCTACGGCGACGGGACCGATATTGTCATCGCCCAGCATCACTGGCCGATGTGGGGCAATGCGCGCATCGTCGCGTTCCTGAACAAGCAGCGCGACCTTTACAAGTTCATCCATGACCAGACCGTGCGGCTGCTCAATCATGGCCTGACCTCGACGGAGATCGCCGAGCAGTTGAAGCTGCCGCCGTCACTGGCGAACGACTGGGCGTCGCGCGGCTATTACGGCACGCTGAGCCACAACGCCAAGGCTGTCTATCAATTCTATCTCGGCTGGTACGACGCCAATCCCGCCGACCTCAACCCGCTGCCGCGCGTGGAGGAGGCGAAGAAGCAGGTGGAATATATGGGCGGCGCGGACACGACGATCAAACGCGCGCGTGACGACTTCAACGCCGGGCAATATCGCTGGGTCGCCAGCGTGATGAGCAAAGTGGTCTTCGCCGATCCGTCGAACCAGGAAGCGCGGGATCTCGGCGCCGACGCGCTCGAGCAGCTCGGCTATCAGAGCGAGGCGGCAACATGGCGCAACGCCTATCTGCTCGGCGCGCTCGAATTACGTCGCGGCATCGGTCCCCAGCGGCCGTCGCTTGCGAATGCCGAACTGCTGAAAGGCATTTCCATCGATCTTGCGTTCGATTTCCTTGGCGTGCGGCTCAATGCGGCCAAGGCGGAAGGCAGAAAGATCGTCATCAACTGGACGTTCACCGATCTCAACGAAGCCTATGTCATGAATCTGGAAAATTCCGCGCTGACGCACACGTCGGGAAAACTCTCCGATCAGGCCGATGCCAGCGTCAGGCTGACCCGCGCCGCGCTCGACGCCATTACGCTGAAGCAGAAGACATTTGCCGAAAGCGTTGCAGGCGGCGCAGTGTCTCTCGATGGCGACCCGGTGAAGCTGCGCGAGCTGTTCGGGATGCTCGACGAATTCCCCACCGGCTTCGAGATCGTGGAGCCGAAGAAGGCGCGTGTGGAATAGAACCGGAGCCCGACGGCAACAGGTTCCGTCAGCGTTTCGAGATCGACAGCCGCGAGGTCGGCCTGTTTCGGACCGATCGCGCGATCCCACATGGGCCAGACCTGGAGGGGTCAAGCTTCATCACATCTGTGAGGCGCGCAGTGTCGCCCGCAGCCGCAGCAGCGATTCCGGCATCCGCGCCTCGACCCAGGCGCTGATGTCGCGCTGGTGGCGGTTCACATACAGCCCCAGCGCAATGATGCCGATGCCGATCAGCGACAGGGCGAACGGGAACAGCATTGAATCCTTGAACAGCTTCTCCGCGAGATCGCCGAGATAGATCGCAATGCCGATGGTGCCGAACACCGCGAAGACCCGTCGCGATAGCGCGACCGAGATCAGCAGGAAGCCGGCATTCAGCGCGCAATACAGCGCCTTGTCGAGATTGCTGCCGTTCGAGCTGGCGGTGATGCCGCCCCAGAATGTCAGCACGCCGAACAGATAGAGCCAGAACGCGAAGTCGCCGCTGCGCTGGCGCAGGTTGACGATCACCGCAGCAACCAGAATGCCGAGGCCGAACCAGATCGAGACCTTGCGGGACAGTTCCCAGTTGCCGTAGCTGGCACCCGCGATCCAGGGCACGACATCCATCGACAGAAACCACAGCGCAACCGCCATGATGAACACGATGAACGGAAAGCGATAGAACCGCAGCGCCACGATGGCTGCCGCGATGGTCGCGAGCTCCATGAAGACGAAGCTGCCCTTGATCCAGACATAGAAATCGCGCATCGCCGCCGGCTTGCCGAATTCGGTCCAGGCACCGTAGGCGTCCTGTATGCCGAACACGGCCAGCGGCGTCATCGCCACAGCGACCGCAATCAGCAGTCCGCCCGGCGTGCGCAGCTTCTTGACCGTCCAGAGATAGTGACCGGCCGCGGTGAAGGCCACGGCATAAACAATGGCGGTGGCCGTCAGCGCCGGCCCGCCCATCTGCGAAAACGCCAGCGTCGAGAACAGGCCCATGGCTGATATCACCACCAGCGCGCCGGCGTACCAGAGCAGGTGCACGATATCGAATTTCGGGCCGGTGGCGGGCTGCTCCGGCACACGCGCTGTGAGGAAAGCCAGCAGGGCGTCGAGCTGCGCGGAAGGAAGCACGCCGGCCGTGACGGCCGCGCGCAGATCATCGGTCGAATATCGCATGCACGTTCTCCGCAACGCGCCATTCGACGCCGCAAGATGGATCGATCAGGTCACAAGCAACGGGTTACAGGAACAATATGTCCGCCGCCATGTCACCCCTTTGTCGGACGAAGCGACTGATACGTTCAATGAGCGGGTATAGGTTCGAAGGACGAATGCGCAAGCTTACAGCGCCCGCGCCGCATTGCCCTTGAACAGGATCGGCCCGGTCGGTTGCCCGATCGGCGAGCCGCCTTCTGGCTCAAGCGTGATCTCGAACAGCTGATCCGGGACGGTTTCAGGCAGCGCCTCGAGATCGAGCTGCAGCGTGCGCGACTGGCTGGTGACCGCGATGGACTTCGGGCCGACGTCGCGATCCCACCGGGTCCAGACCTGCAGCGTGCGGCCGGCGGGCACGTCGATCGGGCGCAGCGGGATCAGTTCGACGCGGCCGTCTGAGAAGGTGTTGACGATGGCGCCGGTTTCCTTCGTGGCGTCGTTGACCAGCACGGCGACATAGATCGGTTTGCGCTGCGCCAGCGCGATCAGCTCACGGCGGAGCTGGCGCGACGTTGCGAGCGCGCCGATCAGGATCACCACAAGCATCAAGGCCGCGAACACGCCGCCGATCCCGGTGCCGCGCCAGAAGCCGATATTGTCCCACAGCGTTGCGCCGCGCAGCGCGGCGCGGGCGCCGGGCAGCGGGATCGCCGGTTTCACCTTGGTGGAGTCGGCGATGCGGTCCCACAGTGCAGGGCTGGGGGCGAGCGCTTCGGCTGTGGCGTCGAGATCGGCCAATCGCTCGCGCCAGGTGCTGACGGCCCTGGCGAAATCGGCATCGTCGCTCATGCGCGCTTCGGCAGCGGCGAGCTCCGTGCCTTCGAGCAGACCCATGACATAGTCGGCAGCGAGATCGTCGGTGGAATGCGTGTTGTCGTCGTGCATGCTCATCCCATGCACTCCTGCAGCGAGAACAGACTGCGGCGGACCCAGCTCTTCACGGTGCCCAAGGGCACCTTCAGCCGTCCGGCCAGTTCGCCATGGCTCATGCCATGGACATAGGCCAGCACGACCACATCGCGGCGCGGCCGGTCGATACGCTCCAGGCATTTGCGCAGCGCCGATGTCTCGGGCATCCGCGTCATGGTCGCCTCGCAGTCGATATCGAGCGCACTGTCGTCGGACGCATCATAGCGATGCTCGTTGCGGTGAATGCTGAGCGCGCGGTTGCGCACCACCGCATAGAGCCAGCCGCGGGCGCTGCCGCGATGCGGATCGAACGAGGCGGCGGCGCGCCAGATCCGCAAGTAGGCATCGTGCACGGCTTCCTCCGCGAGATCCTGCCGGAACAGGATGCGGCGGGCGACCCCGATCATCTTCGGTGCCTCACTATTGTAGATCATCTGCAGTGCAGCGCGATCGCCGGCTGCGCATCGCGCCAGCGCAGTCGAAAGCTGTGCCTCGCGCGCGTAGTCGAGACCCGCCTCGTCGCGCTGGGTCTCGGTGATGGTGCCATTCCCGGTCATGTCCATGCCCTTGCATGGCCAGTCTACCTTTGCCGCGCGGAAATTGGATGTACCCGGATGAATTTATTTTCAGGGCACGAACCCAGTCGGCAGGCCCCGTCGGCGCGCTGGTCAGGCCGGCAACCGCCGCCGGCAAGGTGACGGATATCGCGATTATGGGCAGGTAAGCTTCAGTCAATCACTTCTCTTACGATGCCGCGCGCGCAAGGGCGCGGCATCTCTATTTTCCGGTTCCGAGATACGGTCTGATCATATCGACCATCTTCTCGGCAGAGGTGCCGGGCGGAAAGAAGCCGAGATATTTTCCGTCACGGTCCATCAGATAGACGAAGGCCGAGTGATCGACGGTGTAGTCGGTCGGTCTGTCGTCAAAGTCGATGCGCTTGTAATAAACGCGATACGCTTCGGCGGCGGCATGAATCGCGGCAGTACTGCCGGTCAGGCCGATCAGCTTCGGGTGAAACATCGGCACATATTGCGCCAGTTGCTCCTGCGTGTCGCGCTCGGGATCCAGAGTGATGAAGAGCGGCTGCACATGAGCGGCGTCGGCGCCGAGCTGGTCCATCGCCAGTCCGATGGCCTGCAGGTCGGTCGGGCAGATGTCCGGACAATAGGTGAAACCGAAATACACAAGCAACAGCCGGCCACGATAATCGCGCTCGCTGCGGACTTGGCCCGACTGGTCGATGAGCTGGAACGCGCCGCCGATCGGCTCGCGATTCCACATCACTGCGTCCATCAATTCGGCTGCGGAACGGGACGACCCCTGCGTCGATGTGGGCGCCGCACTCGAGCACCCGAGCCACAGCGCGGCCACGGCAGCTATGCCGGTCCGATACCAGAAGGCGCGTACGGCGCGCGAGGTCACGCGCTGAAGGTCAGGCGGCTGCCGGTCGAGACGTTGATGACGTTGTCCGGCATCTGCGCACGCGCCTCGAGCAGAAAGTTCAGGCCGCTGCAATGCATCGGGATGACCACGTCGGGCTCGAGCTTCTTGATCTCGCCGACGATCTGCTTGAGGTAATCGGCCGGGGCAGGGCCGAGGTGAAAGCCGCCGACGACGGCATGGACCTTCTGCACGCCCGATATCTCCTGCGCCTGCCGCACCGAATTGACGATGCCGACATGGCCGCAGGAACTGATCACCACCAGCCCTTTGCCGCGGATGTTGAAGCAGGTGGCGTGTTCATGGACGTGTTCGTCCGGTACAAAATTGCCCTGCAGTTCGGCAGCCGTGTAGTGGCCGTAGTCGCAGCCCGCGCTGTCCGGCTTGTAGTCCACGAAGGTGTTCGGCAGCACGCGCTCGACGCTGTTGCGCTTGATCTTGCCTGTTGTGAAGGCATGGCCCTCGATGACCGTCGGGGTTTCGCAGAGAACGGTCTGCACCTTCTGCGCGGCGATCTGCTTGCGGTCGAGGATGCCGCCTTCGCCGAACTGGCCGGTCGATGCGCGGCTGACCCGGTGGCAGAAATTGTCCTCGCCGCCGGCATAGAGCTTGATGTCGGGCGGCAAGACGCTGCGATATTGCTCGAGAAAGCCGATCAGTCCGCCGTAATGGTCGATATGACCGTGACTGACGATCAGCGCGTTGAGCGAGGCCGGATCGACCTTGAGCAGCCCGATATTGTTGATGATCGCGGGCGAGGTGTAGCCGAAATCGAGCAGGATATTACGCTTGTCCTGCTCACGCTGGGATTCCAGAAACAGCGACAGGCCCCACTCATTGTGCAGCACGTTGCGCGCATCGGCGCTGCGGGCCGGCCCCGGCCCCTCATGCACCACGCCATTCACCGTGCTGCCGCGCAGGAATTGATCGTGCTGCTGGTCGACGAGGACGCGGATCGAAAGCCGATCGACCGTCGGCACCTGGATAGGCGCCGCGCTGGCAACCTCCACGCAGGAAAATCCGGCCGCAGCCATGCCGGCAAAGGCCGCCGAGGTTTTAAGAAAGTCGCGGCGGCGGATATCTGCGGTCATGGTATGCCTCCCCGGAAATCGTCCGCTTTTTGCGGAGTTCCGTTTGATACCAGATGGGCGGCTCCACGGACAAGGAATGATCTTTCGAAGATCATCGGAAGCAGAGCAAATTGCATTGACTTGATCCGATGATCCGGCAACATTTCATGCAATCGCATTCAATCGGCATTCGGTCGGGTTTGCAGGTTGCCTCATCACGCAAGACGGATTGAACGATGATCGATCTCTATTACTGGAGCACGCCGAACGGTCACAAGATCACGATCTTTCTTGAGGAGACCGGGCTGCCCTACAAGATCATCCCGGTGAATATCGGCAAGGGCGACCAGTTCAAGGACGAGTTTCTCGCGATTGCGCCGAACAACCGCATTCCGGCGCTGGTCGATCATGCGCCCAAGAGCGGCGGCCAGCCGATCTCGGTGTTCGAGTCCGGCGCGATGCTGCTGTATCTCGCCGAGAAGACCGGGAAGTTCCTGTCGGGCGATCTCGCCGTACGCTATGACGCGATCCAGTGGGTGTTCTGGCAGATGGGCGGTCTCGGGCCGATGGCCGGACAGAACCATCACTTCCGCAATTACGCGCAGGAAAAGATCACCTACGCCATTGACCGTTATGTGAACGAGACCAACCGGCTCTATGGCGTGCTCAACAAACGCCTTGCGGATCGCAAATTCATCGCCGGCGACTATTCGATTGCCGATATTGCGAGCTATCCCTGGATCGTGCCCTACAAGAACCAGGGCCAGGACATCAACGACTTCCCGCATCTCAAGCGCTGGCTCGAAACCATTGGCGAGCGCCCCGCCGTGAAACGCGCTTATGAGATCGCCAAAGAGGTCAATCCGAATTTCGGCCAGCCGCCGATCCGCACCGAGGAAGAGCGCAAACTGCTGTTCGGCCAGACGTCGGCCGTGGTAAAGAGTTAGCTCAGAATTACGAGAAGCAATCATGGCGCTGCAACTGTTCGAGCTGGTCGGCACGGAAGAAGATCGTCCCTTCAGTCCGTTCTGCTGGCGCATCCGGATGGCACTGGCACATAAGGGCTTCGACGCAACATCGATCCCGTGGCGCTTCACCGAGAAGGACGCGATCAGCCCCTACAACTCCGAAAAGGTGCCGGTACTGCTCGACGGCGATCGCGCGATCGCGGATTCCTGGGCCATCGCCAATTATCTCGAAGATACCTATCCGGATCGCCCGTCGCTGTTCGGCGGCGAGGGCGGCCGCGCCATGGGGCGGATGCTGAACTGGTGGGGCGATACGGTCGTGGTCGCCGGCATGTTTCCGTTCATCGTCGCGGATATTCATGGTCATCTGCGTCCGGTGGATCAGGTCTATTTCCGCGAGAGCCGGGAAGCGCGGTTCAAGAAGTCGCTGGAAGAGGTCGCATCCAATCGCGACAAGGGCGTTGATGCCTTCCGCAAGTCGCTCGATCCGATGCGTCTCACCCTGAAGACGCAGCCGTTCCTTGGTGGCGCCGCGCCAAACTATGCCGACTATATTGTGTTCGGCCCGTTCCAGTGGGCGCGTGCGATCTCGCCATTCAAGCTGCTGGCCGAAGACGACGCGATCTATGCGTGGCGCGAAAAAATGCTTGATGCTTTTAACGGCATGGCGCGGAACTCGGCGGGCTATCCGGTCTGAGTTCCGACATACGGCGCGCGGGCGCGCTGCTGCAGGTATTCAAGTCCAGTCCAGCTTGAGTAGTTCGCACGCGCTATTTTTGAGAACTCCCGCTATAAGGGAATACCTCAAACGATTCACGCTGCCTCTCGCGCCAAGGTCTCCATGTCCGTTCCGTCTATCGATTTCGCCGGCGATGCCACGATGTTCGACCTTGCCCCGGTCTCGCTCTGGATCGAGGACTACAGCGATGTGAAGGCGCTGTTCGAGCAGTGGCAGGCGCAGGGCGTCGACGACATCGAGACATTCCTGCTGGCCAATCCCGAACGGGTCCGTGAGTGCTCGCAGCACATCCGCATTCTCAAGGTCAATCGCAGGACGCTGTCGCTGTTCGGCGCGCGCGACCTGTCTCACCTGACGCTGAGTCTTGGCCTCGTCATGCGCGATGACACGTTCAAGAGTCATGTGTCGGAACTGGCCCAGCTCTGGAGCGGCCGGAATCATTTTTCCAGCCATACGGTCAACTACACGCTGAAAGGCGAGCGCCTCGACATCCAGCTGCACGGCACCGTTCTCCCGGGGCACGAAGATCGCTGGGATCGCGTGATGATCGCCATCGAGGATGTGACCGAACGCGAATCGGCGCGGCGTCGCCTCGCGGAAAGCGAGAACTATGCGTTCGGTCTGTTCGCGCATTCGCCGGTGTCGCTGTGGGTCGAGGATTTCAGCGGCGTCAAGCGACTGGTGGACGAGGTCCGCGCGCGCGGCATCGAGGATTTGCGCGTGTTCACGGATGTGCACGAGGAATTCGTTTTGCGCTGCATGAGCGAGATCCGCGTGCTCGATGTCAACAGTCGCACGCTCGAACTGTTCGGCGCGCCCGACAAGGACACGTTGCTCCGTCAATTGTCGGATGTGTTCCGCGACGAGATGGAGCCGCACTTCCGCGAACAGTTAATCGACCTCTGGGAGGGCAAGCTGTTCCAGCAGCGTGAGGTCGTCAACTACACGCTCGACGGCACCAAGCTTCATCTGCTGCTGCAGTTTTCGGTATTGCCCGGGCATGAGCGCGATTGGTCACAGGTGCAGGTCGCGCTGACCGACATCACCGCGCGCAAGAAGGCGGAAGCCTATCTGGAATATCTCGGCACCCACGACGTGCTGACACGCACCACGAACCGCTCATTCTTCGTGGACGAACTCAACCGGCTCGAACGCAAGGGAGCACAGCCGGTCACCGTGATCGTTGCCGATCTCAACGGGCTGAAGACGGCCAATGACGAACTCGGCCACGCCACCGGCGACGGGTTGCTGCGCAGGGCCGGCGAAGTGTTCGATTCACTGGTCGAAAAGCCGGCGACGGTGTCGCGCATCGGCGGCGACGAATTCGCCATCTTACTGCCCGGCGTCGATGCTGCCGGCGGCGAGGCGGTGCTCGCCTCGCTGGCGGGACTGATCGAGGTCAACAACCAGTACTATCCTGATCTGACGCTGAGCCTCTCCACCGGGATTGCCACCAGCCGGACCGGCGAGCGGCTCGAAGCCGTGGTCAAGCGCGCCGATATGGAGATGCTGCAGGCCAAACGCAGCTACTATGCGCAACCCGATCGCGACCGGCGCAACGCGGGCATGGTGTAAGCAGGCTTCGGCACCACTTCCGCGCAAGCTTCAATCGGAGGTAATGCCTGCCTTGCGATGCCCTCAGGCTTGATCGTCCCGTTTCGCCCCAAGATGCGTGAATGAGCGAGGCAGATCAGGCGTGCTTGTCAGGTCGTGGGATGCGCTGCTGCCTTGGCGCGCAGGCAATCGCGACACAGGCAATCGCCACCTGTGGTCGGCATCGGCAGTTTCGCGGTCTCCTCGGCGCACCAGCAATTGCCTGACAGGTCGCATCCGAATTCAGTCCCGCAATCCGAGCAGATCAGACTGCGGCTGAGCGGCTGTGCGGTTTCTATCCGATAATTCATGAAAGCAGCCCAAATTTCAGCGCGATTTTCATGCCGGGTTCATTTGTTCCACCCGAATATCGGGGGTGGCGCCGGTGATGGCCAGATCCATCATAGGACGAAGGCAGAGTGAGGGAAACCCGATGGCCCGCGACCCGCAAGGCGCGCTGATTGCGCTGAACCGATTCGGCTTTGGCGCGCGCGGGGGCGCCTCTGGCGACATCGTCAATGCGGCCTCCGATCCCCGCGGCTTCGTGAAAGCCGAGCTCGCGCGCCCCAATGCGGCGCTGCTGGAATTGCCTGGCCTGCAATCGACGACGGAGCTGGGGCAGGCGATGTTCGCCTATCAACTCGAGGTGAAGACGGCGCGCGAGGCGGCATTGAAAACGCCGGCACTCGTTCCGGCGGAAGCGAGTCCGGCCGCGATGGACAGGAAGCCGGAAGCTCCCGCGATGACCGGCAATACCACCATGACCGTGCAGCCCGATGCGGCCAAGCCGCCGCCGACCGTCGCGCTGCCGCCCAATGTGGTGCAGAAGACCTATCGTGTGGAAGCGCTGGCGCGGATCCAGCGCGCGACCATTGCCGAGGGCGGCTTTGTCGAGCGCCTGGTGGTGTTCTGGTCGAACCATTTCTGCATCTCGGCCAGCAAAGGCGATCCTGCGCGGATGTGGGCCGGCTCGTTCGAGCGGGAGGCGATCCGTCCTTATGTCCTCGGTAAATTTTCTGACATGCTGAAGGCCGTCGAACAGCATCCCGCAATGTTGTTTTTCCTCGACAACCAGCAATCGATCGGGCCGACGTCGAAAGCCGGCGAGAGGGGCAAGCGCGGCCTCAACGAAAATCTCGCGCGCGAGATCATGGAACTGCATACGCTCGGTGTTGGTGGCGGTTACACGCAGGCCGATGTGACGTCGCTCGCACGCATCATCACCGGCTGGACCTTTGCCGGGCGCGAAGGAAAGATCGGCACACCCGGCAGCTTCGCCTTCAACGCCAATGCACACGAGCCGGGGCCACAGCAACTGCTCGGCAAGACCTATGACGATACCGGCGTGGCGCAAGGTGAAGCGGCACTTGCCGATCTTGCGCGCCATCCATCGACGGCGAAATTCATCGCGCGGAAATTCGCGCAGCATTTCGTGACAGATGCGCCGTCGCCGGCCTTGCTGGCGCGGCTGGAGGGTGTGTTCAGGAAGACCGATGGCGACCTGAAAGCGCTGGCACTGGCGCTGCTCGATTCCAATGAAGCCTGGCAGATGCCGATGGCCAAGCTGCGCACGCCCTATGAATATCTGATCTCCACCGGCCGCCTGCTGGCGCGCATTCCGGAAGATCCCGGCCGCTATTTTGCGGGGCTGCAGACGCTGGGCCAGCCGCTGTGGACTCCGCCGGGGCCGAACGGCTTTCCGGACGGCAATGCCGCCTGGGCCGTGCCCGAAGGCATGAAGCTGCGGCTCGATCTTGCGGCACAGGTTTCTGTGCGGCTGCCCGACAGTATCGATCCGCGCGAGATGTTGGACGTGGTCGCCGGCGAGGCGGCCTCATCCGAAACACGTCAGACGATCGCGCGCGCAGAGACGCGGCAGCAGGCCTTGACGCTGCTGCTGATGTCGCCGGAATTCCAGAGGAGATGACGATGGACTGCTGTGAAAGCCGCATGCTCGGCCCCACGCGCCGCTCGCTTCTGCTATCGGGCGCAGCATTTGCCGCCTGGGCCTATCTGCCGAAATTCGCCCGCGCGGCCGACGCGCGTGATCCGCGCCTCGTCGTCGTCATCCTGCGCGGCGCGCTCGATGGCCTCGCGACTGTCGCGCCACTTGCTGATCCCGACTATGCCGGTTTGCACGGCTCGATCGCGCTGGCGAAAGATGGACCGAATGCGGCCATCGCGCTCGATGGGTTCTTCGGCATGCATCCGGCGATGCCGGAATTCGCCCGCATGTATCGCGACAGGAAGGCGGCCGTGGTCCATGCCGTGGCAACATCCTATCGCGAGCGCTCGCATTTCGACGGGCAGGATGTGCTGGAGAGCGGCTATGCCGGCCCAGGCCGGGTGCAGTCCGGCTGGCTCAACCGTGCCATCGAATCGCTGCCGCGTGGCGAGCGCATTTCGTCCGGTCTCGCGATCGGGCCCACGACTCCGCTGGTGCTCCGCGGTGCCGCACCGACGGTTGGCTGGGCGCCGGTCAATCTGCCGAATGCGGCCGACGACACCGCAATGCGGCTGATGCAGCTCTATCAGGATCGCGATCCCGCACTCGCCACGGCGCTGTCGCAGGGCTTGAAGCTCGACAAGCTCGCTGTCGGGGATGCGATGAAACCGAAGGGTGGTGGCAATCCCGTCGAGGCAATGCGCCAGGTCGCGCGCGGTGCCGCCAAGCTGATGGCCGCCGATGACGGTCCGCGCGTTGCAGCACTGGCCTTCGATGGCTGGGACACCCATGCGCAGGAAGGCGGCCCGGTCGGGCGTCTCGCGCAATTGCTTGGCGGCCTCGATGGCGCGCTGGCCGAATTCGAGAGCGGATTGGGCGCGCATTGGAAGGACACGGTGGTGGTCGTCGCCACCGAGTTCGGCCGCACAGCCAAGATCAACGGCACCGCTGGCACGGATCACGGCACGGGCACGATTGCGCTCCTGGCTGGCGGCGCGATCAAGGGCGGCCGGGTGATTGCGGACTGGCCGGGCCTCGCGAATGGCAAGCTCTATGAAGCCCGCGATCTTGCGCCGACCACGGATCTGCGCGCGATCTTCAAGGGCGTGCTGCACGACCACCTCGGCATCAGCGAACGCGCGCTTGCAGAGCGGGTGTTTCCGGATAGCGGGATGGTGAAGCCCGCTAAGGGATTGGTGGCTGCTTAATCCCTCCCCGCTGCGCGCGGCTACGCCGGGCTTGGGGGAGGGAAAGAAAGCACTTATCCCAGCGTGATCGTATCGATCTCCGCCATCTCCTCTGCCGTCAGCTTCCACTCCGCCGCCTTCACATTCTGCTCGATCTGCTCCACGCGCGTGGCGCCGGCGATGACGCTGGAGACCTGCGGCCGTGCGGCGAGCCAGGAGAAGGCGAGTTCGAGCAGCGTGTGGCCACGAGCCTTCACAAAGGCGTCGAGTTTCGCGACGATGGCCTGATTGCGCGGCGTGGCCGAGCGGTCGCGCAAGGCAGGGGCCTTGGCGAAGCGCGAGTCGGCCGGAGGTTCGGCGCCGGGCTTGTACTTGCCGGTGAGGAGGCCGTTGGCGAGCGGGAAGAACGGCAGCAGGCCGAGATTGAAATGCTGCGCGGCCGGGAGCAGGTCCTTCTCGATGTCGCGGACGACGAGGCTGTATTCATCCTGGCACGACACGAAGGCAGCAACGCCCATCTGGCGCGCGGCCATCTCGGCTTCGGCGATGCGCCAGGCCGGGAAGTTGGAATTGCCGATGTAGCGCACCTTGCCCTGACGCACGAGATCATCGAGCGTGCGCAGCGTCTCTTCAATCGGCGTCAGCGCATCGTAGTCGTGCTGCTGATACAGGTCGATATAGTCGGTCTTCAGCCGCTTCAGGCTCGCTTCGACGGCGCTCATGATGTAGCGGCGCGAGGCGCCCTGCTTGCTGCCGTCATTGCTCATCGGCTTGCAGTATTTCGTTGCGAGCACGATGTCCTTGCGGCGATCGCCCAGTACTTCGCCGAGCACCGTCTCGGAACCGCCCATGCCGGCATAGATGTCGGCGGTGTCGAACAGCGTGATGCCGAGATCGATGGCCTTGTGGATGACCTTGCGCGAGGTCTCCAGGTCGGTGCGCTGGCCGAAATTGTTACAGCCGAGGCCGACGGCGGAGACGCGAAGGCCGGAGCGGCCGAGATTGCGGATTTCCATGATGGTGCCCTGTGAGAGAAGCGCGGGACAGGGTTATGGCGCGCGCGCCGTCGTGCAGCAAGGTGCGGGGCATCATGGCAGTCGCGCAGCAGATCAGGCGACCGCCGGCTCCGGCGCAGCCGGCGCCGGGAGCGCAGCGGCGGATTTCCTGGGCGGACCGGCGCGCAAGGCTGCGGAAGTCATGCGCCGCACGGCGTTTTCCGCGTTGCGCGTGATGGTCTTGCGGTCGGCGGACGTGTCATAGGCGACGGCTTCGCCCCAGCTCACGACGACGTCGATGGCGCCCGACGACAGGATGCCGATGAAATGCGGGATCAGATCGATGTCGCCATACCACGCCACGTTCTCACGAAAGGCGCGGCCGACCGGCAAGCCACCGAAGCCGACATAGGCGATGGACATCGGCTGCACAGTGATCTGTCTGTGACTTGTGGAATCGCCGAGCGCATGATGCACAGAGCCGACCAGTGCCGAGCGAAATGGCAGCACGCGCATGCCGTCGCTGGACGTGCCTTCCGCGAACAGTACGACCGCGTCGCCAGACAACATGCGGTCGCCGATTTCCTGCGCCGTCGCGCCCGTCTTCTGGCGGCGCTCGCGTTCGACAAAAATCGTCCGCTGCAGTTTGGCGAGCCAGCCGAACACCGGCCATTTGGCGACTTCGCTCTTGGCGACGAATACCACGGGCGCCCTTGCACCGATGATGATGATGTCGAGCCATGAGACGTGATTGGAGAGGATCAGGACAGGTGTATCTGTCGTCCGTTTGCCGACCTCGTGAATGCGCACGCCGATCAGCGCGCAAAGGAGACGGTGAAACAGATGCGGAATGCTCGTCTGCCAGCGCAGCCCGAAAGCGAGCGCGATGAGCTGAAACGGCGCCAGCAGCAGCGTCAGTATGGTCAAGGAGAGCAGGACGGCGGCGAAACGGATCATGAGTTTCTTATACCGAGGCCGGCTTCCGCAGGCAAAGTCAGCTGCGAGGCAAAAAGAAGCGGTCCCGGTCAGCGCGGCAACTGACGGAGACCGCTGGGGAAGCACCCGATCGGCGACGGGGGGAAGCAACCGGCTGCATGAGGAGCCTAGCCGGGGCGAGTGACATCGCCATGACAACCCGAGATATCCACAGGTGGCCTTGCGCCCTATTCAGCCGCGTCCAGCCGGTGGGAGCTGAACACGTCGCCTTCGCGCAGCGCCAGATAATAGTCGCGCTCCGAGAGGTCGTCAGTGTGACGAATGAGGTCGGTCACCGGAGTGTAGCTCAGCATCCGCCCGCCATCGGGCAGCACAGCGCAACTCATCCGCAGCACCCGCCCATTGGAGAGGCGCAATGTCGTCGGCGTGGAAGTGCCGGCGCGGATCATCTCGACGCGCCTGGCGATGAAGCTGTCGACCTCGTCGTCGGGTAGGGCGTAAATGTGGGTATCGCGCGCATGATACATCAGTGCGATCAGCGGAGGCTTGCTGTCGGCTTTCTCGTCGGGGAGCGTGAAGTAGTCGCGGAAGGCGCGGTTGATGAATTCGGCGCGGGTGTCGGCATTCAGAAGGACGACGCCGATATCTATGCGGTCGAGTGCGGCGGAGAGGCGCTGGGCGGTGGCATGTTGCTCGTATTCGCGGGCCCGGGCTGCGCGCCGCAGCCGGAGGAGGCGGATTGCCAAAGTGATCCCGACGGCTGTGATCACGATGATCACCGTTTCAACTCTCGGATCGAGAAGAACTCGCCAGTCGCTCTGCATCGGCTGTACCTGTGTCCGTACATAGGTAAGAAGCACAGGTTGGCCGCTGGTTGCAGAAAGGCCCACAGTTTCCCGATGGTATCGCTAAGGACGCGTGGATAGGCCGGGCATTATTTTCCTCTTGTTCGCTTCAAATGCTATCGATGCTACTGGAACCGGCGATAGCCCCCAGATGTTAGCGCCGAGACTTCAAAAGGATCCCGATCGAATGCCGTTCACCGTTCCGCCGCTGCTGTTGCCCATTCTGATGCTGCTGGCCTCGAATATTTTCATGACCTTCGCCTGGTATGGCCATCTAAAATTCAAGGATCACTCCTTGCCCCTTGTCGTCATGGTGAGCTGGGGCATTGCCTTCTTCGAATACTGGCTGGCGGTGCCCGCCAATCGCTGGGGCAGCGAGGTCTATAATGCCGCCCAGTTGAAGACGATGCAGGAAGTCATCACGCTGGTCGTGTTCGCGGCATTTTCGGTGCTGTATCTGAAGGAGCCGCTCGGCTGGAATCACGCGCTGGGCTTTGCCTTCATCGCGCTCGGGGCGTTCTTCATTTTCCACAAGTGGTCGTAACGACCGCTTACTTTGCGGCTGGCGTGATCCGCAAGATTCGTCCCGCCGAACTGTCCGTCAGCAGCCACAGTGCGCCGTCCGGTCCTTGCCGGACGTCGCGGATGCGCTCGTTGAGATTCTGCAGGATACGCTCTTCGGACGCGACCGTGTTTCCGTTGAGCTGCAACCGCACCAGCGTCTGGCCGGCCAGCGCGCCGGTGAACAGGCTGCCGCGCCAGCGCGGAAAGAGGTCGCCGGTATAGAACGTCATGCCTGACGGGGCGATTGACGGCACCCAGTATTTCACCGGCTGCTCCATGCCGGGCTTCGACGCGCTGTCATGCAGCTTGGCGCCGGAATAATCTATGCCGTAGCCGATCACCGGCCAGCCGTAGTTCTTGCCCTTGCCGATGATGTTGACTTCATCGCCGCCGCGCGGGCCGTGCTCGGTCTCCCACAAGTCGCCGGTCGCGGGATTGATGGCGAGGCCTTGGGGATTGCGATGACCGTAGCTCCAGATCTCCGGCTTCGCGCCGTTGCGGCCGACGAAGGGATTGTCTTTCGGCACCGAGCCGTCCGGCGCAATGCGGATCAGCTTGCCGAGATGGTTATCGAGAGTCTGCGCCTGCTCGCGGCCGCTATAGTGTTCGCCGAGCGTGACAAACAGGTTGCTGTCGGGGGCCTGTACGATGCGGCAACCGAAGTGATAGCCCGACGATAGCGGACCGTCCTGGCGAAAGATCACCTTCATGTCGTCGAGTCTTGGCTCATTTCCTGACTCATTTTTCGGCGTGGTGCCCTCGACCAGCCTGCCGCGCGCGATCACTGTGCGACCGCCGCTGCCACTGCGTTCCGAGTAGCAGAAGTAGATCGTATTGTTCTGCGTGTAGTCCTTGTCGGTGATGACGTCGAGCAAACCGCCCTGGCCAACGGCCATCACATCGGGCACGCCTTTCACGGCAGGCGACAACTGTCCTTGCGGCGAGACGATGCGGATGCGGCCGGGCCGCTCGGTGACGAGCATGCGGCCTTCGGGCAAGAAGGCGAGCGCCCATGGATGAGCGAGACCGGAGGCGATGGTCTGCACCTCCAGCCTGCCGGCCGACGAGCCGAACGACGTGTTTTCGCCACGGGTGGTCGTGGCGATCAGAAGGGTCGCGGTCACGACGATGGCGGCCGTGAGCGTGACGGTGACCCAGACCACGGGCCTTTTCATCGGAATGGCTCCATCACGGAGTCGCGGGTTGCATGGACGATGCGCGGCATCGCGGGTGAGTGTTTATGGAGTGTCGGGATCGTCAGAGCGGCATCGCGCTCGCTACCCGGATCGACATCACGGTGAGAGCGAGGATGAAGCAGAGCGACAGGCAGCCAAGTGCGAGCGACGCCGCAACGGCGTGGGTCAACCGGGTGGATGCAATGGACGTGGGGCGTGCCTGAAATCCTGCACCCACGCGAAGCGACCGTATCATGGCCGTAAATCCTTCAAATCGCGGGCGAATCACCCGCGTACTACAAATTCGCAGCTACGGCGGGCGAGATTTGGGCGGAAATTGACGCGACTGTGGCGAGAAAATGGCATTCCGCGCCGTTATGCCCGCTATTTGCGGCTTATGCCCCGGCAGCTACGTCCAAAGTGTCGTATTCCAGCGAGACCGGGTGCCAGTCCATCGTGACGAAGCGTGGCTGAGCCTCAACCAGGCGCAGCCAGCGCTGCACGGATGGGAAGCTGGAGAGGTCGAAATCGCACTGCTCGGCCACGTGGGTGTAGCCGTACAGCGCGATGTCGGCGATGGTCAGCTGGCCGGCGGCGAAAAAGTCGTTGGTCTTGAGGTGATTTTCCATCACCTGCAGCGCGGCATAGCCACGCTCCATCCAGTCTTCCAGCGCGTGGGTTTGCAGGTCGCGGCCACCGCGGACCAGGCACAGCCAGAAATAGGCGGCACCCAGATTCGGCTCCAGCGCATGCTGTTCGAAGAACATCCACTGCAATGCTTCGGCACGGTCCATCCGCGATTCCGGCGCCAGCGACGTGCCGATCGCGACATACCAGAGAATGGCATTGGACTCGGCGAGATAGCGGCCCTCGGCGATCTCGAGCAACGGCACCTGGCCGCTCGGGTTCTTGGCCAGAAATTCCGGCGTGCGGCTCTCGCCGCGCAGGATGTCCACTTCGATGGCGCGATAGGGCGCGCCCAAGAGCGCCAGCGCGAGGCGAACCTTGTAGCTATTGCCGGAGCGCTGCATCGAATAGAGTTTGTACATTCGCAGGTGTTCAATTCATTTCAGGTCGAGGCAATTGCGCGATCGGCTAACGCATATCGCGGTTAGACAATGATGCTGATGCGAGCCTGTCGCAAGGCCCGAACAGTGGAAAAAGTCGAAAACGGCTGCGACAATCTGGATTGAGAAAAATGTATGTCCGGCAGCATTCCGCAATGGAAGATCACGCTGCCGCGATCCGTGTGTGAAGGCGCGGTGACGTGCTGTTGTCGGCGAGGGCGCGCCGCAGCACGATGATATAAAAAGCGATCATCACCAGGAAACCGAGCGGCAGTTCGATGGCGCCTGCGATGCTGCGCGTCAGCAGCGGCATGATCCAGGTCAATGCGAGCAGGCTGATCTCATAATCGCGAAAACCTCTGCCCAAGCTGGTTACGACCATGAATGCAATGGCTGGACCGAGCAGCATCAGATCGTAATCGAGCACGTGCGGCGAAGCGAGAAGGGTTGCGATCAACAGGATTGCGGCCTTGAGATTTGTGTCGCGTGCGACGCGCCACGCCCAGACTGCGCTTGCAATCACGGCCATCGAGACGATGCCCTGGACGAGATACGCGGATGCGATATTTCCCCCCCACATCCGTATTGCCGCGAATGCGCTTTGCAGTTTCTCGAATCCGACCTGTCCCTGTTCGAGCAGGAGCTGACGAGACGTCTCAGTAACGGATGCGAAAGCGATCCAGCAGTCGATGCCGAACAAGGCGCTCGTGATACCCGTGAGAGCGATGACGGTGATAGTTGATGCAGCGATGCATCGCCATTGGCCCGCCGCGAATAACGCCAGCGGAATGACGATGGCAAATTGCGGCTTGTAGGCCATCAGCGCAAACAGGATGCCTGCAAGATAAGGGCGTCGCGGAAGTGCGAGCAGGGCGCTGCCGAACAGGCCCGCGGTCAAAAAGCCGTTCTGACCATGACCGAGATTGATGAACGCCGCTGGGAACGCCATCGCTACCGGTAGCCAAAGGCGATGGGCCGCATCAGGTAGGGCGGCTCGTTTCAGGATCGCCGAGATCACGAGCAGATAGAATACGAAGCTGCCGCCCTGCCAGACAGCAAGTGCGAGCGGGTAAGGGAGCATTGCCAGCGGAGTTGCGACCAGCAGAAAAATCGGCGGATAGAACCAGGCGTAATATGGGGTATCGCTGCCGAAAAGTTGCTGCTGGCGAGCGTAGTGCGCCGCTACCGTATAACTATCGAGGCCTTTGCCCTCGAGGGCGAGCGCTCCGGCGGTGTAGAAGCTTGAGAAATCAGTCCCGATCGGCCTGCCATTGCGGTCGATCACGCCGTCCGAGACCGCAATCCAGCCGGCGAAGGCCAATGTGCCCAGAGCGAGCACGATCAGGCTGTAAGCCCGCACGCGTTCGAGGGTCAGCCATGCGCCGCTTTCAATGTGCTGCCAGATCCGGATCATTCTAAGGGTGCATTTTGGCTCAAATCGTCGATTGCGGCGTGCGAATGACGCTACCGTCCTCCGTTTAACGCTTGCTGAATTGCATCACTTCCAGATGTGTTTTTACCCAAGCTTCTTGCGATGCAACGTCGCACGCATTAGGGTGCGCCGATCCCAGCAGGATCAGCCATTTTGACGTTGCCGGCCGCGGGTCTGCGACCTTTCCCAGGAGAAGATGATGTCGTTTTTGTCCGCTGCGCTCGACCGTGTGAAGCCGTCCGCGACGATCGCGGTGACGGATAAAGCACGTGCGCTGAAAGCAGCCGGCCGCAACGTCATCGGCCTTGGTTCGGGCGAGCCCGATTTCGACACCCCCGCGAACATCAAGCTGGCGGCGATTCACGCCATCGAGGCCGGCAAGACCAAGTACACCGCGGTGGACGGTATTCCCGAGTTGAAGGAAGCCATCATCGGCAAGTTTCAGCGCGAGAACGGCCTGACCTACAAGCCGAACCAGATCATCGTCGGCACCGGCGGCAAGCAGGTGCTCTACAACGCGCTGATGGCGACGCTGAACCCGGGTGACGAAGTCATCATCCCGGCGCCGTACTGGGTGAGCTATCCGGAAATGGTGGCCCTGGCTGGCGGCACGCCCGTATCCGTGGTCTGCACCGCCGAATTCGGCTTCAAGCTGCAGCCGTCCGCGCTGGAAGCGGCGATCACGCCGAAGACCAAGTGGATCATCCTGTGCTCGCCGTCGAACCCGACCGGCGCCGCCTACAAAAAGTCGGAGCTCAAGGCGCTCACCGATGTCCTCGTGAAGCATCCTCACGTTTGGGTGATGACCGACGATATGTATGAGCACCTCGTTTATGACGACTTCGAGTTCACCACGCCGGCACAGATCGAACCGTCTCTGTTCAATCGCACGCTGACCGTGAACGGCGTCTCCAAGGCCTATTGCATGACCGGCTGGCGCATCGGTTACGCCGGTGGTCCCGCGGAGCTGATCAAGGCAATGGCGACGATCCAGTCGCAGTCGACCTCGAACCCGTCGTCGATCGCGCAGTGGGCGGCGGTGGAAGCCTTGAATGGTCCGCAGGATTTCATCCCGAAGAACAATGCCGTGTTCAAGGAACGCCGCGACCTCGTGGTGGCGATGCTGAATCAGGCTTCGGGCATCGACTGCCCGCGTCCGGAAGGTGCGTTCTACGTCTATCCGTCCTGCGCCGGCACCATCGGCAAGACTGCGCCTTCGGGCAAGGTTATCGCCAATGACGAAGACTTCGTCACAGAACTGTTGGAAACCGAAGGCGTCGCGGTGGTGCAGGGTTCGGCCTTTGGCCTTGGCCCGGCATTCCGCATCTCCTATGCGACGAAGACGTCGGACCTCGAAGATGCCTGCAAGCGCATCCAGCGCTTCTGCGGAAATCTCCGGTAACAAAACCTGCTCCGAAACTTTTGACGATTTCGGGGCTTATTTCGGGAAGCGCCTTGTTTTCGACACGGCGCTTCCTTCTTGTCCCCTCGCTATCAAAACCCCAAGGTGGAGTAAGACTATGCGACTTTCCAAGATGTTCGGCCTGACGGCCGTGGCCTTTGCGGCGTCCGTTGCGACCGCAAACGCACAGCAGCCCGGCAGCGTGCAGGTCGGCGTGCTGGAATGCCGTGGCGGCCAGAATGTCGGCTACGTGCTCGGTTCGAATGCGCGCCTCGAGTGCGTCTTCCAGAGCGCCGGCGGCCGCGCTGAAGGTTACATTGCCAATATCCGCCGTTTCGGCCTCGATCTCGGCTTCACCGAAAACACCACTGTGCAGTGGGCTGCTTTCGCTCCGACCACCCGCGTGCCGCGCGGCGCGCTCGCCGGCAGCTACGGCGGCGTCGGCACCAATGCATCGGTTGGCGTCGGCTTCGGCGGCAACTTCCTGGTTGGCGGTCAGGGCAACACCTATTCGCTGCAGCCGATCTCGGTGCAGGGCCAGACCGGCCTGAACGTCGCCAGCGGCATCGTGCAGCTCGACCTGCAGCCGGCTGCCCCGGTGCGTGGCCACAAGCGTCATCGCCGTCATCACTAATCGCAAGCGCAGTCCGCGCGACGCGCGGATCGCTGGTGATCGGCAAGGTTAACGAAAAGGCCCGCGCGAGCGGGCCTTTTTTGTTGCGCGCTTCGCGCGTGTGTCACTGTCATTGAACGGTATCATTGGCTATGGATAGTTGTATTGACGCGGAATTGATGGAGACTGCCGCGTCGGCGATCCTGCATCACACCGTTCAGCCCGGAGATCACACGATGAGCCGCCTCTCGCTTCTTCTCGGTCTTGCCGCCACGACCGTCGTTGCCGCCAGCGCACAGGCGCAATCTCCCCAGACGGTGCAGCTCGGCGTCTTGAATTGCCGTGGTGGTGCCAGCATGGGCTTCGTCGTCGGATCGGTCACTAACCTTGGCTGCGTACTCACCAATGCCGGTCGTCCGGACCAGCCTTATGTCGCGACCGTCCGCAAGGTCGGACTTGATCTCGGCATTACCGAGCAAACCGCATTGTCATGGGCCGTATTCGCGCCAGTGAATTATGCCGGTCAGGGCGATCTCTCCGGCAACTACGCGGGAGCGCAGGGCAGCGCGTCATTCGGTGTCGGCCTTGGCGCGAATGTGCTGGTAGGCGGGTCCTCCAACTCGATCGCGCTGCAGCCATTGAGCTTGCAGGGCTCGACCGGCCTGAACATTGCCGCCGGCCTGCAGAGTCTGGAACTGCGTCCAGGCCGCTGACCGCGTCCTCCGATCATCCATCGGGTTCAATCCGGCTTCGCCTCGCGTGAAGCCGGATTTTTTGTGCCGCGATGTGTTGGATGACGTCTGCTGCAACCATCGCAGCGCAGCAACTTTTCCATCTTGCCAAATATCCGGACCGGGCGGAGCATCAGCCGCCGACCCAATCATGGGCCGAGCTCCACATGAGGAGGCGGCAATGGGACAAGACCTGAGAAGTCCCCGCGGTCCACAAGGCAATGCAAAATGCATTGCACTGGTGGGCCCTTTCCAGAGCGGAAAAACCACACTGCTTGAAGCGATCATGGCCCGCACCGGGGCGATCCCGCGGGCTGGCAGCGTCGATAATGGCACCAGTATCGGCGATGCCAATACGGAAGCCAGAGCCCACAAAATGGGCGTCGGCCTCACCGTTGCCACCACCACCTTCATGGGTGACAGCTACACGTTCATCGACTGTCCGGGCTCGGTGGAATTCGCGCATGACATGCGCGCGGCACTGCCCGCTGTCGATGCGGCGATCGTGGTCTGCGAAGCAGATGCGCGAAAACTGCCGCAACTACAATTGATTCTGCGCGAGCTCGAAGACCTCGGCATTCCCAGATTTTTGTTTCTCAACAAGATCGACCGCGCCCACAGGCGCGTGCGCGAGACGCTGGCTACATTGCAGCCGGCCTCGCGCGTGCCGCTGGTGCTACGGCAGATCCCGATCTGGAACGGCGATCTGATCGCCGGCTTCGTTGATCTCGCACTGGAGCGCGCTTTCGTCTACCGCGAGCACAAGGCGTCCGAAGTCATCAAGCTTGAAGGCGGCGATCTCGACCGCGAGAGGGAGGCGCGTTTCTCCATGCTGGAGAAGCTTGCGGATCACGACGACGCGCTGATGGAGCAGCTGCTCGAAGACATCGCGCCGCCGGCCGACGCTGTGTTCGACGATCTCGCGCGCGAATTGCGCGAGGGCCTGATCTGTCCGGTGATGCTCGGCTCGGCGATGCGCGAGAACGGCGTGTTGCGGCTGATGAAGGCGCTGCGCCACGAGGCACCCGGCGTCGCCGAGACGGCGAAGCGCCTCGGCGTGCCCGACAGCAAGGATGCGATCGGTTACGTGTTCAAGACCAGCAATCTGCAGCATGGCGGCAAGCTGTCTTACGCGCGCGTGCTGAGTGGTCATCTCGATGATGGCGCAACATTGCTGTCCTCGTCCGGCGAAAGCGGACGTCTCTCCGGCATTCTTGCGGTGAACGGCGGACATGACAGCAAGCGCGCATCGGCCGAAGCGGGCGAGACCGTCGCGCTCGGCAAGCTCGATCACGTCAGGACCGGCGACACGATCTCGACCGGCAAGACTGCGCCTACGTCTTTGGTGAATGTCATCGCTGCGTCGCCGGTGCTGGCCATGGCGCTGGCGTCCGCCGATCGCAAGGACGACGTCAAGCTTGGCCAGGCGCTGCTGCGGCTGACCGAGGAAGATCCGTCGCTCACAGTCGTCAACAACGCGCGAACCCATGACGTGGTGCTGTGGGGGCAGGGCGAGATGCATCTGCGCGTGGCGATGGAGCGCCTGCACGAACGCTTCGGCATCAACGTCAAATCGCATGCGCCGGTGATCGGCTATCAGGAGACCATCCGCAAACCGATCACCCAGCGCGGCCGGCACAAGAAGCAGTCCGGCGGTCACGGCCAGTTTGGCGACGTTGTGCTGGAGATAGGTCCGTTGCCGCGCGGTGAAGGCTTCGCATTCCAGGAAAAGGTGGTCGGCGGCGCAGTGCCGCGCAACTACATTCCCGCGGTGCAGGAAGGTATTGTCGACGGGTTGCAGCGCGGTCCGCTCGGTTTCCCCGTTATCGACGTGACGGTGACGCTCACCGACGGCTCCTATCACAGCGTCGATTCATCCGATCAGGCGTTCCGGACGGCCGCCCGCATCGGTTTCACCGAGGCGCTGCCGCAATGCCAGCCGGTGCTTCTCGAGCCGATCCACACGGTGGAAATCGTCTGTCCCACCGAGGCCACGGCCAAGGTCAATGCCATCCTGTCAGGACGGCGCGGCCAGATCCTCGGCTTCGATACCCGGGACAACTGGCCGGGTTGGGATACGGTTCGGGCACTCCTGCCGGAAGCGGAGATCGGCGACCTGATCGTGGAGCTGCGCTCGGCCACCGCCGGTGCCGGCAGCTTCACGCGCAGCTTCGATCACATGGCGGAAGTCAGTGGCCGCGCCGCCGAACAGATCGTTGCAGCGCATCGGGTGGCGGCTTAGTACAGTGGCCCATGATGCTTGGGCCGCGGGTTGTGATCATCGGCAATAGCGGCTCGGGCAAGAGCACGCTGGCGCGGCAACTTGAGAGCTGCGTCGGCGGCGAACGCACCGATCTCGATCATATCCATTGGCTGGACAGGGTCGGTGTGAAGCGCGACGAGGAGGACGCAAAGGAGCGGGTTGCCGCCCTTGCCGCCAGGCCGAACTGGATCATCGAAGGCGTCTATGGCTGGCTGGCCGAAGCGGCGTTTCCGCGCGCGACCGCGCTGATCTGGCTCGACATGAGCCCACAGGTCTGCCGCGACAGCCTGGCGCTACGTGGTCCCTGGCGCGGCGCAACAGCCAAGCAGCATGCAGATTTTCTCGGATGGGCGGATGGTTATTGGCAGCGAACGACGTCCACGTCGTATGCTGGCCATCAGGCGCTGTTCGCGCAGTTCCCGAACGTCAAAATCAGATTCGAAGGCCGCGCCGCCGTGGATGATTTTGTGGCGAACCTCAGCGGGATCAGCCCGTGAGGCTGCGCGCTTCCCGGTCGCCAGCACGTGTCTGCCCATCCCGAACGCCCTTGCCCATCTGGCATCGCTCTTGAAGTAAATGTGAGGGCCTGGCGGGGGACGATCCCGGATATTGCTGACTTGGCGGAGTAACCTTGCGTTCGCCCGCGCGCTGGGCCGGTTTGCTGTAGGCATCGATTCCAGACGGCTTATGATGTTTTATACATCATTGAAGCCGTTTTATGTTTGATATAAGACTCTCTAAACAGGAAGATTAACTTGATCACATCGTTTCAGATGCGCGCGGCGCGGGCGCTGTTGGGGATCGATCAAAAGCGGTTGGCGGAACTGGCCGGCGTCTCGCTACCGACGATTCAGCGCATGGAAGCGAGTGATGGCAACGTCCGAGGCGTGGTGGATTCATTGATCAAGGTTGTCGATGCCCTGAATCGCTCGGGCGTCGATCTGATCGGCGAAAATGTTCGCAGCGATTCCGGCGGGAGAGGCGTGAGGCTGAAACAACCCGGTCCGCCTCCGAAACCGGAAGAGCCAAGCTGACGGGTTGAGAACGGGCCGCGGCCTCGATCGAGATCAGCGGCGGGTGACAGGGGCGAGTCGGGAATGGACATGTCCAGAAATCGCGCGCGGGGGGCGCATCAGCCGACCTTCGTCGAACTGTTCACGCCGAAATTGATCACGGTGCTACGCGAAGGCTACGGCATCGCCGATCTGCGCGCTGACATCTTGTCCGGTTTAACGGTGGCGATCGTCGCGCTTCCGCTGTCGATGGCGATTGCCATTGCCTCGGGGACGTCGCCGGATCGTGGCCTCATCACCGCTGTGATCGGCGGCTTCCTTGTGTCTGCGCTCGGTGGCAGCCGTTTTCAGATCGGTGGCCCGGCCGGCGCCTTCATCGTGCTGGTGGCTGCCACCGTGAGCCGCCATGGCGTGGACGGACTGATCCTCGCCACCATGATGTCGGGCGTTTTTCTGATGGCGGCCGGCTATCTCCGGCTTGGCACCTACATCAAGTTCATTCCCTATCCGGTTACGGTCGGCTTCACGGCCGGCATCGCCGTCATCATCTTCGCCAGCCAGATCAGGGATCTGTTGGGGCTGACGCTGGCCGGCAAGGAGCCGGGAGATCTCATTCCCAAGCTGGAGGCACTGGGTTCAGCGTTGCCGACAGTGAACGCTGCGGCCGTTGCCGTTACCATCGTCTCGCTCGCGATCATTGTCGGGCTCCGGGCGCTGCGGCCATCATGGCCCGGCATTCTGATCGCAGTGGTCGCGAGCGCCGTCGTGACAGCTTTGTTGGCGTTACCCGTGGAAACCATCGGCACCCGCTTCGGGGGCATTCCGCAATCGTTTCCGTTGCCGACGCTGCCCGCGATGTCGGTCGCCAAATTGCAAGCCATCCTGCCCGATGCCATCGCTTTCGCACTACTCGGCGCCATTGAATCGCTTTTGTCGGCGGTTGTTGCCGATGGCATGACCGGGCGGCGGCACCGGTCGAACTGCGAGTTGGTGGCGCAAGGCATTGCCAATATCGGCTCAGCCTTGTTTGGCGGAATCTGCGTGACCGGCACCATTGCGCGGACCGCGACCAATGTCCGGGCGGGGGCACACGGGCCGGTCTCGGGCATGCTGCATTCTGTGTTCCTGCTGGCCTTCATCCTGATTGCAGCGCCACTGGCGAGCTACATTCCGCTCGCGTCGCTGGCCGCCGTGCTGGCGGTGGTGGCGTGGAATATGGCGGAGAAGCATGAGTTCATCACGCTGCTGCGTTCGTCATGGGGTGATGCGCTGGTCCTGCTGGCAACGTTCCTGCTGACCATTTTTCGCGATCTCACCGAAGGCATCCTGGTCGGCTTCGCGCTCGGCGCCGTGCTGTTCATCCACCGCATGGCGGAGGTCACGGGGATAGAGGCTGACGGGCCGCTGGTCGCTGCCGATCGCGCAGATGATGCCAATGGCGACCGCGCGCCATATGATGCGAACCTCGCGAGCGATCCGGATGTGCTGGTCTATCGCATCACCGGTGCGTTCTTCTTTGGCGCTGCCTCGACCATCGGGTCGGTGCTCGACGGCTTCTCCAGTCGCCACAAGGCTTTCGTGATCGATTTTGCCGCGGTGCCCTTCCTGGATTCCACCGCTGCGAATGCGATCAAGGGCATTGCCGAGAAGGCCAGGCGCCAAGGCGTCCGCGTCATTCTCACCGGAACCTCGCAGGGCGTGCGCCGGGCGCTGCTGACCCACGGCGCGCGACCACCGCTGGTCAAATATTGTGCCGATGTTGCTGCGGCCGTCAGCGAGATCAAGATCCGACGCGCTGCAGCGATCCAGGAGGCGTCGATCTGACGGTATAGGTCATTGCTCGCAGCTGCAGTATTGATCGTCTGCATGGTTGTCGGACTTGCTGTGCGCCGCAAAACTGTCTGATGATTAAGAGCCCCTGCTTGATTTTTATGCTAGGCACGCTTCCGCTTGAAGCGAAGGATGAATGATGTCGAACGAGACCAAGCCCCGCGCCGCCTGTTTGATAGGCTGGCCTGCCGCGCATTCGCGCTCGCCGCTGATCCATCATCACTGGCTGCGCAGCATGGATATTCCGGGCGGTTACAGCATCGAGTCGATTCCACCGGAAGGCGTGGCCGAATTCGTGATGAACCTGTCCAAGCATGGTTATATCGGCGCCAATGTCACGATCCCGCACAAGGAGCGCGTGCTGAAGCTGACCTCACCGGATCACCGCGCGCGCGCGGTCGGGGCCGCCAACACGTTGTGGTACGACCACGGCACGCTGCGCGCGACCAATACGGATATCGAAGGCTTCATCGACAATCTCGATCATGCGGCGCACGATTGGGACCATACCGACGATGCACTGGTGCTCGGCGCCGGCGGCTCGTCACGCGCGGTGGTGTTCGGATTGCTGGAGCGCGGCATCAAGCATGTCCATGTCGCCAATCGCAGTCTCGATCGTGCCGAGGCGATGGCTGCGCAATTCGGTTCGCGGGTCGCGCCTTTGGCGTGGGAGAACGTCGCCGGCATATTGCCGCGCGCATCCTTGCTGGTGAACACCACGTCGCTCGGCATGGGTGGCCAGCCGCCATTGATCATCGATCTCGATCTGCTGCCCGACCAGGCGGTCGTCGCCGATCTCGTTTACGTGCCGCTCGACACGCCGCTGCTCGCCGCCGCCCGCGCGCGAGGCCTCCGCACGGCGGATGGACTCGGCATGTTGCTGTATCAGGCTGTGCGTGGCTTCGAGCTGTGGTTCGGGCAGCGCCCCGAGGTGACACCGGAACTGCGGCGCCTCGTCGAGGCCGATCTCACAGTGGCGTGAGCGGGGAATAGCGGTTTAACCACAGGGTTTCCATCTGCAGTGCTGGGCGCTGTCTTCAAAGGAAATTCCCCTATGGTTTCGATCGTATCGACTTCGGCTCGCTTGTTCGCGGGCTCGCTTCTCGCTGGTTCATTGCTGATATCCGCCGCGTCGGCGCAACAGCCGCAGCCCCTCCGCATTCGCGGGGCCATCGAAGCCGTCGATGGCGCGGTGCTGACGATCAAAACGCGCGAAGGCGATGAGCGGAAAGTGAAGATGACGGACAATGTCACCGTGACCGGCATTGCCAGAACGACAATGGCCGAGGTGAAGCCCGGCTCCTATATCGGCGTGACCGGCATGCCGCAGGCCGATGGCACGCAGAAGGCCATCGCGATCCATATCTTTCCGGAGGCGATGCGCGGCACCGGCGAGGGCTCGCGCCCCTGGGATCTGCGGCCCAATAGCAGCATGACCAATGCCACTGTCGATCAGAAAGTCCAGGCCACCGACGGCCAGACGGTGACGGTGAAATACAAGGACGGGGAAAAGAAAGTGACCGTGACGCCCGATACACCGATCGTCACTTTCGTGCCGGGCAACAAGGATGAACTCAAGCCCGGCGCCAAGATCATCATCATGGGCGCTACCAAGAAGGATGACGGCTCCTTCGAGACGGCGCGGGTCAATGTCGGGCTGGATGGGCTGACACCGCCGATGTAAGGCGTAACCTCTCCCCCGCGCGAAGCTCCGCTTCATGCGGGGGAGAAGGAAGAGCCGCGCTTCACTGCACCAGCACGTGCCTGTCGATCTCGGCGATCGAATTCACGCCGCACAGGCCCATGGTCACGCTGAGTTCGTTGCGCAGGATGTCCAGCGCCTTGGTCACGCCGGGGCCGCCATAGGCACCGAGACCGTAGATATAGGCGCGGCCGATCATGCAGGACTTCGCCCCGAGCGCGAGCGCGCGCATCACGTCCTGACCAGAGCGAATGCCGCTGTCGAACATCACTTCGATATCCGAGCCGACCGCATCGGCGATCCCCGGCAGTACCGAGATCGACGACGGCGCACCGTCGAGCTGACGTCCGCCATGGTTGGAGACGACCATCGCTTGCGCGCCGACCTTCACGGCTTCGCGGGCATCTTCCACATCGTGAATGCCCTTGATCACGATCTTTCCGGGCCAGATGCTGCGGATCCAGTCGAGGTCCTTCCAGTTCAACGACGCATCGAATTGCGATGCCGTCCACTGCGCGACAGAGCCGAGATCGTCGGTATTCTTCACGAAGCCGGCGATGTTGCCGAAGTTGCGCCGTTTGGCTTTCAGCGTGCGCATCAGCCAGCCAGGCTTGCTGGCGAAGTCGATGATGTTCTTCAGGTTGAAGAGCTGCGGCGGCACGGACAGACCGTTCTTGATGTCGGCATGACGCTGGCCGATCACCTGCAGATCGACGGTCAGCACCAGCGCGCTGCACTTCGCCTTGATTGCGCGTTCGATCAGCTCCTTGATGAAGCCGCGATCCTTCATGACATAGAGCTGAAACCAGAACGGCTTCTCGACATTCTCGGCGAGGTCTTCGATCGAATTGATCGACATTGTCGAGAGCGTATAGGGGATGCCCGCCGCCTGCGCTGCGCGGCAGGCATGAATTTCGCCGTCGCCATATTGCATGCCGGTTGAGCCAACCGGCGCGCAGATCAGCGGCATGGTGGCCTTTTCACCGAGGATCGTTGTCGAGGTGTCGCGATTGGCGATGTCGACCAGAATACGCTGGCGGAATTTCAGTTTCTGCAGGTCCTCGCAATTGGCACGGAACGTGTCTTCGCTATAGGAGCCATGGTCGACATAATCGAAGAACGCCTTTGGCACGTTGCGCTTATGCTCGAGGCGAAGATCTTCGATGCAGGTGATATGCTTCATGAGATGTCCCAGCCGTTCTTGTCTTTGCTTGTATTTGCTTGTTTCGGTGTCATCTAGCATGGTTAGGCGGTCCGCCATATCATCCTTGTCATCGGGATGTCGTCGAAACTGAAGGAGGGCAGAATGTCGGGCTCCAAGACAGATCCAGCGGCCCCCAAGGTCGGCAAAGCTCACGGCAGGGCAGCCTCGGACGAAGAAAAGCGACAGCTGGAAGTTGCGCTGGATGAAGGATTGGAAGAGACTTTTCCGGGCTCCGATCCGGTCAGTGTGACCCAACCTGCCCATTCAAAGGCGGACGCGCATATCAAGCGAAAGGGCTGAGCTGGCTGGGTTCCGTCAGTCGATGCTATCGAAGGTGCTGCATAAAATTGTGATATACAAGTAATATCAATGACTTGTGGCTGATCGCGTGCTGCGGGTCTCGGTAATGATTCATCATATTTTTTGAAGCGATTTTAGGGGCCGGAGCCTTATAAGTCCGTCACATATATGGCGCTGCCAATGGGTGGTTGCCTGAGACGGGTTTGAGTTCTCGCGTAAAGCGCGAGGCATTGGGGGTTACCATGAGCCGTAAATATTTCGGGACAGACGGCATTCGCGGCCGCGCCAATGGTCTGATCACGCCGGAACTGGCACTGAAGGTCGGGCAGGCAGCAGGTCTTGTGTTTCAACGCGGCGAACACCGCCATCGAGTCGTGATCGGCAAGGACACCCGGTTGTCCGGCTACATGATCGAAAATGCCCTCGTGGCAGGCTTCACGTCGGTCGGCATGGACGTGCTGCTGGTCGGGCCGATGCCGACGCCCGCCGTGGCGATGCTGACCAAGTCGATGCGCGCCGATCTCGGCGTGATGATTTCCGCATCGCACAATCTGTTCGAGGACAATGGTATCAAGCTGTTCGGACCGCTCGGCTACAAGCTGTCGGACGATGTCGAGAAGCAGATCGAGGAATTGCTCGACGACAATCTCGACAAGAAACTGTCGCAGAGCGCCAGCCTCGGTCGCGCGCGCCGCATCGACGGGGTGCATGATCGTTACATCGAATTCGCCAAACGCACACTGCCGCGAAATCTCAGCCTCGATGGCTTGCGCGTCGTCATCGATTGCGCACATGGCGCCGCCTACAAGGTGGCGCCGGAGGCGCTCTGGGAGCTGGGCGCGGACGTTATCTCCATCGGCGTCGAGCCGGATGGTTTCAATATCAACAAGGAATGCGGATCGACCGCACCGGAAGCGTTGAGCCGGAAGGTGCGCGAGATGCGCGCCGATATCGGCATTGCGCTGGACGGCGACGCCGATCGGCTGATCATGGTCGACGAGCGTGGCCATCTGGTCGACGGCGACCAGTTGCTTGCCGTTATCGCGCAGAGCTGGAAGGAAGACGGGCGGCTCGCCAAGCCGGGCATTGTCTCCACCGTGATGTCAAATCTCGGTCTGGAACGCTTCCTGAACGGGCAGGGCATCGACCTCATCCGCACCGCGGTGGGCGATCGCTATGTGCTCGAGCAGATGCTGCAGCAAGGTTACAATGTCGGCGGCGAACCCTCCGGCCATATCATCATGTCGGACCATGCGACGACAGGCGACGGTTTCGTAGCGGCGCTGCAGGTGCTGGCCGTGGTGACCAAGCTTGGTCGGCCGGTGTCGGAAGTCTGCCATCTGTTCGATCCGCTGCCGCAGATCCTGAAGAATGTGCGTTATCGCAGTGGCAAGCCGCTTGATGATGCGGAAGTGAAGTCCACCATCGCCGCGGGTGAACAGCGGCTCAACGGCCATGGTCGTCTCCTGATCCGCCCGTCGGGCACGGAGCCGGTCATCCGCGTGATGGGAGAGGGCGATGATCGCGTGATGGTCGAGGAAGTGGTGGATGCCATCGTCGACGCGCTGGGCCACGCAGCCGCGGCGTAAGATTTCTGTTCGCTCGCTCTGGCCAGGGCGCCAGCGCGGATGGTTGCCGAACTGACATGAAGAGCCGTCTTGTCCGAATATTGATCGGGTGAGGCGGCTCTTCTGCGTTTTGATAGTTCGCTCGAGGCAAGTAACTCCTCGTTAACACCTGGCGATATCGCGATGCGTAGCAGCGCGTCGTGATAGCAAGACATTGTTAGGGACTGTGGCGGCGCAGAGGCGGTGCGGAACTTGCCTGCATTTTCGTCACCAAATATCAACCTTAAAAGTTAGGGTTAAGTACGACTTAAGGAGTTGGTGTCATCGTCCGACTGTGAGTTTCCGAGTGTGAGGCCTCCATCAGTTGCCTCTTTGGCCCAAAGGACGAAGCCAATGCGTAGCGTTAAATTCATTCTGGCCGCGGGAGCGGCCTCCCTGATGTCGACCGCCGTTTTCGCCGCCGACATGCCCATTGCTCCACCGCCGCAGATGTATGCGCCGCCGCCGGTCGAGGATTTCGGCGGCTGGTACCTGCGCGGCGATATCGGTTTCAGCAATCAGAAAGTGAAGGACATTCGTCATTCTAATCCTGCAAACTACGCAAACCTCACGAATCTGAATCAAGCCACTGAGTTCGATACCGCAGGCATCTTTGGTGTCGGTGTCGGTTATCAGTTCAACAACTGGTTCCGCGCAGACGTAACCGGGCAATATCGCGGCAAATCCAATTTCAAGGGGTCAGACCGCTTCGACGGTCTCATTGGCGGCAATTTCACGACCAGTGGCGCTACTCAGACTTATTCGGGATCTGATACGTACAGCGCCAGTAAGTCTGAGTTGCTGTTCCTGGCCAACGCCTATGTCGATCTGGGAACCTGGTGGTGCGTGACGCCGTTCGTCGGTGCAGGCGTTGGTGCGGCGCGAGTCACTGTCTCGAATTTCACCGACAACGGTCTTAGTAACCTGCAGCAGGATGGAGCCGGTCTATACTCCGTCGGCGGCCCGCCGGTTGCCAGCTCCGCGACTGCATCGAGCGCGTCGAAGTGGAACTTTGCGTGGGCGGCTCATGCTGGTCTTGCGTATAAGATCAGTCCGAACGTTACGATGGAATTGGCCTACAGTTATGTCAATCTCGGAAGCGGGACGACTGCAAGCAACCTTGCTACATTCGACGGTACGGGTTTCGGAAATTCATTCAAGTTCAACGACATCACTTCGCATGACCTGAAGCTCGGCGTGCGCTGGAATCTCGACTCGCCGCCGGCCTACGCGCCGCCGCCGCCGCCGCTGATCCGCAAGGGCTAAGCGAGCGCTGATCGCGCCAACTATCTTAAGAGACCTTAACGGCGCGGGAGTTTCCCGCGCCGTTTTGTTTTGCGCGGACGGTATGATTGCAACCAATGATTAAGGTTAACAGCGGATGATCGGGACAGTTCGGTGAGTTGGGGAATTGTCGTGATGCGTAGACTTCTAATCGCTGTAGCGCTGCTTGGACTAGTGCAAACCGCTCAAGCGGCTGACATGCCGGAACTCCCGGCGCTGCGTGGTTCGTTCCCCGAAGGTCTGAGTTCGACGCAAACAATCTGGCAGGGTTTCTATATCGGTGGCCAATATGGCTACGGATCCTCCAACATGAATTTCAAGAACGCCAATGACAATTTGGCGCTTGGCTTGCAGCCGCAGACGGGTCTCGCTCCGACAGCATATCCCGCCTTGGGCAAAGCCAACCAGCAAGGCTCCGCCTATGGTGGTTTCGTCGGCTACAACTGGCAGTGGGACGACGTGGTCATCGGCCTCGATGCCAGCTATCTGCACGGCGATTATACGGGCACGAGCACAGGTACCAATCTTCCTATAACGCCGACTTTGTTCACCACCTCGACAGCATCGGCGACCGTCCATGACTTCGGATCGCTGCGGGTCCGTGCAGGCTATTCGATCGGCAGCTTCCTGCCTTACTTGACTGGCGGCATTGGCTTTGGTCGTGCTGACATCATCCAGCGCGTCAGCCTGGCAAATGGAACTACGGGCCTCTCTATACCGAATGCGACCAGTCTTGGAGACCACTTCGTCTACGGCTATTCGGCCGGCTTCGGCGTCGACGTGATGCTGGCGGCGGGCTTCTTTCTGCGTGGCGAATATGAATATCAGCGCATTACGTCCCCGGTTGATATCAACATGAATACGGTTCGTGGCGGTCTGGGTTACAAGTTCTGATCGCCGCACATGATCGGCTGGAGCCGCCTGTCGCGTCATTGTTGACAACGAACATGACCGATGATGCTCTCACACCGGTTTAGTGTGAGGCAGTCATCATGAAGATCTACGGCGACATCAATTCCGGCAATTGCCTGAAGGTGAAGTGGGTGAGCGATCACCTCAAGCTTCCCTATACATGGATCGATGTCGATACCAGCAAGGGCGAGAGCCGGACGCCGGAGTTTCTGGCGCTCAACGGCGCCGGCCAGGTGCCGACCATCGTGCTCGAGGACGGCCGCCCGCTGGCACAATCGAACGCCATCATCCGCTATCTCGCGCGTGGCGGCGATCTGATTCCGGCTGACGCCTATAATGCCGCCAGGATGGATGAATGGCTGTTCTGGGAACAATACAGCCATGAGCCCTATATCGCGGTGTGCCGCTATCAGATCGTTTATCTCGGCAAAGCCATTTCGGATCTCGATCCCGAAAAGCTCAAGCGCGGCTATTTCGCGCTGGCGCGCATGGAGCATCATTTGACGACGTCGCGTTTCCTCGTCGGCGATCACGTCTCGTTGGCCGATGTGTCATTGCTGGCCTATTCGCGCGTGGCTCATGAGGGTGGTTTCCATCTCGACGGTTATGCATCCATCCGGCGCTGGATCGCCGACAGCGAGAAGGCACTGGGCCTCGTATGAGCACGAAGATCGTACTGCGGCCGGCGCGCCGCGAAGACGTTGCAGCGGTCGTTGCGATGCTGGCCGATGATGCGCTCGGCCGTGGCCGCGAGCGCATCGAGGATCCGCTGCCGCAATCTTACTACGATGCCTTCGACAAACTTGCGCATGATCCCAACATCCAGTTGATGGTTGCAGAAGGACACGACGGCAGCGTGGTCGGATGCCTGCAGCTCTGCATCCTGCCGGGGCTGAGCTCGCAGGGCGCTTCGCGTGCGCTCATCGAGGATGTTCGCGTCGCGACAACGCTGCGCAGCCAGGGCATCGGCGAAGAACTGGTGCGATGGGCCATTGGCGAGGCAAAGGCGAGGGGATGCAAGCTTGTCGAACTGCTGACACATCAAACCCGGGTCGATGCCCAGCGCTTCTACAAGCGGCTCGGTTTCGCCGATAGCCATGTGGGCATGACGCTGCGTTTCAGCGGACAATGATCCTGCGTCAGGCAATGTTATCCGGCCATCAATGACGCGTGATAGTTCCGAAGTCGCTTGACGCTTCGGGGCGCTTCCCATATCCACGCCAGTGGGACACCTCCCCCCAACGGGAGGCTAGCTATCTGGAAGGATAGATTATGACTGCAGTGAAGCCTTCTTCGCGGCCCAACGTGCCGCATTTTTCCTCCGGCCCCTGCGCCAAGCGCCCCGGCTGGACCCCCGAAAAACTCAATGATGCCGCGCTCGGTCGTTCGCACCGTGCCAAGATCGGCAAGAACAAGCTCAAACTCGCGATCGATTTGACGCGTGAAGTGCTTGAAGTGCCCGCCGATTACCGCATCGGTATCGTGCCGGCCTCGGATACGGGCGCCGTCGAAATGGCGCTGTGGTCGCTGCTCGGGCCGCGTCCCGTCACTACAATCGCATGGGAGTCCTTCGGCGAGGGCTGGGTCTCGGACATCGTCAAGGAGCTGAAGCTCAAGGACGTCACCAAGCTGCATGCCGGCTACGGCGAGCTCCCTGACCTGTCAAAGGCCGATCCGAATTCGGACATCGTTTTCACCTGGAACGGCACCACATCCGGCGTGCGCGTGCCGAATGCCGACTGGATCAAGGCTGATCGCGAAGGCCTGACCGTCTGCGACGCGACGTCTGCCGCCTTCGCGCAGCCGCTCGACTGGGCCAAGCTCGATGTCGTCACCTTCTCCTGGCAGAAGGCGCTGGGCGGTGAAGCCGCGCATGGCATGCTGGTGCTGTCGCCGCGCGCCGTGGCGCGTCTGGAGAACTATACGCCGCCGTGGCCGCTGCCGAAAATCTTCCGCATGACCAAGGGCGGCAAGCTCAACGAGGGCATCTTCGTCGGCGAAACTATCAACACGCCGTCGATGCTGTGCGTCGAGGATTATCTCGATGCGCTCGGCTGGGCCAAGTCGGTCGGTGGCCTCAAGGCGCTGATCGCGCGTGCGGATGCCAACACCAAGGCGCTCGCCGACTGGAAGGCGAAGACGCCGTGGATCGACTTCCTCGCAGCCGATCCTGCGATCCGCTCCAACACGTCGGTGTGCATGAAGGTGATCGATCCTGCGATCACCGCGCTATCGCCGGACGCGCAGGCTGACTTCGCCAAGAAGCTGGTCGCGGCTGTCGAGAAGGAAAATGCCGGCTTCGATTTCGCGCATTATCGCGATGCGCCGGCCGGTCTGCGCATCTGGTGTGGTGCCACGGTCGAAGCCAAGGACGTCGAGATCCTCACACAGTGGATCGACTGGGCCTTTGCCGAGACCAAGGCCTCGCTCGCCAAGGCGGCGTAAGGCGGCTTCTTACCCTCCCCTGGAGGGGGAGGGTCGACGAGGACTGGCGACGCGCAGCGTCGTCAGGATTCGGCGGGGTGGGGTGACACCCTCTCCCCGTCCTCTCATTCAATGATCAGCCCGTTGCTTCACCCCACCCCGGCGCTTCGCGCCGACCCTCCCCCTCAAGGGGAGGGTGAAGGAGCCTCATCATGACCGCCCCCAAAGTTCTCATTTCCGACGCTCTCTCTCCCGCCGCCGTGCAGATCTTCAAGGATCGCGGCATCGACGTCGACTTCCAGCCGAACCTCGGCAAGGACAAGGACAAGCTCGCCGAGATCATCGGCAACTATGACGGCCTCGCGATCCGCTCGGCCACCAAGGCCACCGCGAAGATCCTCGAAAAGGCGACGCGCCTGAAGGTGATCGGCCGCGCCGGCATCGGCGTCGACAATGTCGAAATTCCCGCGGCCACCGCCAAGGGCATCATCGTGATGAACACGCCGTTCGGCAATTCGATCACCACAGCCGAACATGCGATCACGCTGATGCTGTCGCTGGCGCGCGAAATTCCGCAGGCCGATGCGTCGACGCAGGCCGGCAAGTGGGAGAAGAACCGCTTCATGGGCGTCGAGATCACCGGCAAGACGCTGGGCGTGATCGGCTGCGGCAATATCGGCGCTATCGCGGCCGACCGCGCGCTCGGCCTGCGCATGAAGGTCATCGCCTTCGATCCGTTCCTGTCACCCGAGCGCGCCAAGGATATCGGCGTCGAGAAGGTCGAACTCGACGACCTGCTCAAGCGTGCCGATTTCATCACGCTGCATACGCCGCTCACCGAGAAGACCAAGAACATCATCGATGCTGCGGCGATCGCCAAAATGAAGAAGGGCGTTCGCATCATCAATTGCGCGCGCGGCGGCCTGGTGGACGAGCAGGCGCTGGTCGATGCGCTGAATTCCAAGCATGTCGCCGGTGCGGCCTTCGACGTGTTCGTCGAGGAGCCGGCGACCACGAACGTGCTGTTCGGCCATCCCAACGTGATCTGCACGCCGCATCTCGGCGCGGCGACCACGGAAGCGCAGGAGAACGTTGCGCTGCAGGTTGCCGAACAGATGTCGGACTATCTTCTGAGCGGCGCGATCTCCAATGCGGTGAATTTCCCGTCGATCACCGCTGAAGAAGCGCCGAAGCTGAAGCCGTTCATCGAACTCGCCGAGAAGCTCGGCTCTTTCGCCGGCCAGCTCACCGAGACCGGCATTGCCAAGGTGCAGATCACCTATGAAGGCGCGGTTGCCGAAATGAAGATCAAGGCCCTGACGTCTGCTGCATTGAGCGGTTTGCTGCGGCCGATGCTCGGCGACGTCAACGTCGTCTCGGCGCCGGTCGTTGCCAAGGAGCGCGGCATGGTGGTCGATGAAGTGGTGCGCGCGGCGCAGAGCGATTACGAAAGCCTGATCACCGTCACCGTTATCACCGAGCGACAGGAACGCTCGGTGTCCGGCACCGTCTATCATGACGGCAAGCCGCGGCTGGTCGATATCAAGGGTATCCGTGTCGATGCCGAATTCGGCAAGTCGATGATCTATATCACCAACGAGGACAAGCCGGGCTTCATTGGGAAGTTCGCCTCGCTGCTCGGCGACGCCAAGGTCAATATCGCGACATTCCATCTCGGCCGCAACGAACAGGGCGGTGACGCCATCGCCCTGGTGGAGATCGACGGCGCAGTGCCGGCCGACGTGCTGAGCAAGGTGCAGGCGCTGCCGCAGGTGAAGCAGGCCAAGGCGCTGACGTTCTGAGTGTCTCTCAGCTGAACTGACATTGCCAAAATCCCCGCCCGAAAGGCGGGGATTTTTCGTTATGCGGAAAATTCTGGCATCAGGTCGGTGCTGCGCTTTTGCCCCGCCCGCAGGTGTAAGGATTTGGGAAGACTACCCCGGTACGTTTACTGCGAGGAATCGATCGAAAATCGCACGTTCGGGGGAAATCTAGCCGTGAAGCTCGCCAATATCCGTATTACGTACAAGCTCGTCATCCTGGTGGCGGTCACGATGATCGGCCTTTGCGCCGCCGGCATCCTGGCCGCCTATATGGTCAAGAGCGAGATGCTCTCCGCGCGGACCGAGCAGCTGAAGTCGATCGTCGAAATCGGAACCAACGTAGCGGCCAGCATCCAGAAGGACGTCGCAGCAGGCAAGCTCACCAAGGAAGCCGCGACCGCCGAGCTGGTGCGCCGCATCGAGCCGATGACTTATGACAACGGCAACTATCTGTTTATCTACACGATGGACGGTGACGTGGTTCATCTGCCGGGCTTCAAAGCGGGATCCAACCGGCTCGACGTCAAGGTCAGCGGCGTGGCGATTACGCGTGAATTCCGCGACGGCGTCGCAGCCAACGGCACGAAGATCCTGACCTATGAATTCCAGAAGCCGAATGAGCAGGTCCCGTCGCGCAAGATGGGCTATGCGGCAGCGCTCCCCGGCTGGAACATGTTCATTGCCACCGGCGCCTATCTCGACGACCTCGACGCCCATCTGAAGCCGATCATCTGGGCGCTCGGTTTGGCCATGCTGGCCATTGCCGCAGTGGCGGGCGCGATCGCGTGGCTGATCGGCCGCAGCATCACCAAGCCGCTCGGGATGCTGGGATCGCGCATGGAGTCGCTTGCCAATGGCGCGCTCGATGATGAGATTCCCGGCGTCGGCCGCGGCGACGAGGTCGGCGCGATGGCCAAGACTGTTCAGGTGTTCAAGGACAATGCACTCCGTATCCGTTCGCTCGAACAGGTCGAGGCAGACGCGCAGGGTCGTATTGCTGCCGAACGCCGCGCGGCGATGGAAGCCATGGCGGCCGACTTCGAACGCAGCGTGACCGGCATCGTCCGCTCGGTCTCCACCGCGGCTGTCGGCATGCAGAGCACCGCGCAGTCGATGACCGCGACGGCGAGCGATGCAAGCTCGCGCGCCGCGACGGTCAGCGCTGCTTCGACGCGCTCGTCCGATAATGTCAGCACGGTTGCGGCGGCTGCGGAGGAATTGTCGGCGTCAGTGAGTGAAGTGCTGCGTCAGGTGTCGGCCTCCAGCGAGATCGCCAGCAAGGCGGTGGGCGATGCAGAGCGCACCAATGCCACCGTTCAGATCCTGTCGAGCGGTGCGGAAAAGATCGGCGAAGTCGTGCAACTGATCCACAGCATTGCCTCGCAGACCAATTTGCTGGCGCTCAACGCGACCATCGAGGCTGCACGCGCCGGCGAGTCCGGTCGTGGCTTCGCGGTGGTGGCCTCCGAAGTGAAGGCGCTGGCCAGCCAGACCGCCAAGGCCACCGAGGAAATCTCGGCGCAAGTTGCGGCCATGCAGGCATCGACCAGCGAGGCAGTCGCGTCGATCGGCGCGATCACCGGGACCATCGCGCAGATGAGCCAGATCACCAACACGATCTCGGTGGCGGTCGAACAGCAGGGTGCGGCGACGCAGGAGATCGCGCGCAACATTCAGTCGGTGTCGGCGGGCGCGAATGAGATCAGCAATCATATCGGCGGCGTGAGCAGCGCGGCCGAAGCGACCGGTTCGGCGGCATCGCATGTGCTGTTGAATGCGCAGGAACTGGAGAGCCAGTCCGGCCTGCTGCGCACGGCAGTGGATGAGTTCCTCACCAAGGTGAGAGCGGCCTAAAGTCAAATCACTCCGGCACGGCCTTCGGCCGCGCCGTCCTCTCCCACAGAGGGAGAAGGAAGAAAGCAGAGCCCAACCGAAAAAGGCCCTCCCTTGCGGGAGGGCCTTCGCGTTCAGGCCGAAGCCAGGGACGTGTCTTACTTCGCCTTCAGGAAGTCGGCGACGTCGAGCAGCACAAACTCGTTGTCATCGGCCTTGTTCGGCTCGCGGCTCGACGAGAACGGCAGGTTGTTGTCGTTACCGACGATGATGTGGGTCGCATCGACCTGGTCGACGTTCTCGATGGTGAAGAACGGGAAGGTCAGCACGCCGTCATTGAGCGGCTTGCGGGCCAGCTTGTTCGGGTCCTGGATCTTCATCAGGTCGATGAAGCCGACCTTGCGCACCGGCTTGCCGACATTGGCATCGTTCAGTTCGATCTTGTAGACGCGCTTGAACTTGGCGAGATCGGGGAAGCAGTCTTCACCGCGCTTGCCCTCGGCGCAGGCCTTGTCCTTGGTGCCCTCGCCATTGTCACGCTCGATGATCAGGCCATTGTCGGCGGTGATCATGTTGAAGTCGCCGATGGCATTGCCGTTCTGTTCGAACACATACTGCCAGTAGCGGCCGGTGAACTTCTCGTTGGCGACGTCGAATTCCAGGATGCGCGACGCTTCCTTGCCGTCGACCTTCTCCCAGTCCTTCTTCTCGGCATCCCAGATCGGACCTTCGAGCAGGCCGTAGAGGAACTTGCCATCCTTCGAGGAGGCGAAGCCTTCATAGCCCTTGGAGCGGCGCAGGTTGACGGTGGTGTAGGTGGCTCCCGGCGCGCCTGGCGACTGCACCGACCAATGATCCGGCGAACGCACCGGCTTGCCGTCGGCGACGGTGTCGAACACGGCCAGCACCTTGCCGGTCTTGTCGGCCTTGATGATGTAGGGGCCGAATTCCTCGCCGATCCAGAAATTGTCGCCGATAATCTGGAAACCTTCGGTGTCGACATCGGCGCCGGTCAGGTAGCGCTTGGCGGTGTCTTCATGGACGATGCGGAACGGCACCTTCTTGTCGGGATCGTGCAGGAACACGGTGGCCTGACGCTCGACCTTGCCGTTTTTCCAGTCGATCTTGTGGTGATTGAGATAGATCATGTAGTCGGCCGAATTGTAGCGCGAGCCGGCGCCGTTGTCGGTCAGCACCCAGAACGAACCGTCGGGCATCACCTTGATGCCGGAATGGCCCTGCAGCGGCTGGCCCTTCATCGGCAGCGAGATGCCGGTGGCGCGCTCATAGGACTTGCCCATCACTGTGCCGAGCGCGTCGACGCGCTTGCCGGTGGTGTATTTGCCCGAGGTCTTCAGATCGTTCGGCGCATCCGCGGGCGCGTCGATGGTCGAGGCGGCCGGCAACACGGCATGGCCGGCGAGCTTGGCGGGGAATTCACCTTCCGTCTGCGCGAAAGCGGTGGATGTGAGCATGACGAGGGAAGCGACGGAGCAGAGGAATGTGCTGCGCATGGTTGTCTCCTTTGTGGTGACCATGCGCGGTGTTCTGAGGCGCGGGAGTTACGCTGCGCTGACAGTTCCATGACGAGGAGATGACCGGGCGGGAAAACCCTGCGGCATCGGGTCGCCGAGGCTGCGGGTTAGGTCACAACCTTCCCCTGTCGTCCCAGCGCAAGCGGGGACGACACCCGGGAAGTCGGCAGACCAACCCTACTGTTTCTCGATTCCAGCGTCCGTGATCAGCTTCTCCCACACTTTGAGCTGATCCTTCAGGAAGGCGTCGAATTCTTCCGGCGTCCCGGAGAAGGCTTCCATGCCGCGATTGGCGAGGTCTTTCTGGATCTCGGGGCGCTCGACGATCTTGCGGATTTCCGCGTTGAGCTTGACGACGATGTCCTTCGGCATGTTGGCCGGGCCGAGATAACCCTGCCATGACGTGATGTCGAAGCCCTTCACGCCAGCCTCGTCCATGGTCGGCAGATCCGGCAGCAGCTTGGAGCGATATTTGGTGGTCACTGCGAGCGACTTCAGCGCCTTGGCGTTGACGTGCGGCAGGCCGGTGGGCACGTCGACGAACATCATGCTGACGCGGCCGGCGATGACATCGGTGAGCGCGGGTGGAGAGCTCTTGTAAGGCACGTGAAGGAGATCGAGCTTGGCGAGGCGGGCAAAGGTCGCGCCCGAGACGATCGCCGACGAACTGCCCGATGCGTAGGAGTACTTGCCCGGCTCCTTCTTGGCGAGCGCAATCAGCTCTTCCACGGAGTTGGCGGGAATCTCGGGATTGATCACCAGCATGAAGGGCAGGTCGCCGGTGCGCGCGATCGGGGTGAAATCCTTGATGGGATCGTAGCTCATATTCTTGAGCAGATAGGGATTGGCCGAATGCGTCGTGTTGGTCGTCACGAACAGCGTATAGCCATCGGCCGGTGCGCGGGCGACGAAGCTGGCGGCGATCGAGCCGTTGGCACCGGCCTTGTTGTCGATCACGGTGTTGGCGTTCAGTGCGGTGCCGAGTTCCTTGGCGATCAGGCGCGTTGTGGTGTCGGTGCCGCTGCCGGCGGCGAAAGGAAGGACCAGCGTGATCGGCCGGTTCGGATAGTTCGCAGTCTGTGCGATGGCATTGGGGCTCGCCAACAGCAGCGCTCCGATAAACGATGCGCTCGCCACACCGCGAAGAACTGAAAGTCCGTGCATTCCGCTTTTCTCCCTGAGTCGGCCTTGGTGGCCCGTATTTGTTGCGGGCAAGCTAGCCGAGGTCGGTGACGCACGGAAGCGGAAAGCTGTGCGATTCAGGTTGGCGCACTGTCGACGGTGCAGGCCATGCATCGACTTCTGTAGCACCGTGCCGACCTTGTCGCGTTCGTTAGCGAGAACACGCGCAGGTGGTCGCTGATCCGCAGCTCCGCGTCGAGGGCGGTGCGGATGCCGGGGCGACCTCCGGAGCACGCACGGTCGTTTCATCGCCGTCCTTCTCGTCGCCGTTATTGCTTCCCGGCCAGCGCAAGGTTCAGCGCCGCGCAGGCGCAAAGCTCTTTGACAAACGCAATGCAGTTCCTGTATAGATTAGAATAATTCTAAACTAATTAAGGCGTTGATATGAAGGCGTTTTCGGAGCTCACCGAACGTGAGGTGCTGGCGGTTGCGATTTCCAGCGAGGAAGAGGACAGCCGGATCTATCTCAGCTTCGCCGAGGATCTGGCAGCGCGCTATCCCGATTCGGCGAAAGTCTTCAGCGAGATGGCCGAAGAAGAAAAGGGCCATCGGCATCTGCTGTTGCAGATGTATGAGGAGCGCTTCGGACCGAACCTTCCGCCGATCCGGCGGGAAGACGTCAAGGGCTTCATCCGCCGCCGACCGATTTGGCTCACGCGTAACCTGTCGCTCGACACCATCCGCAAGGAGGCCGAGAGGATGGAATTCGAGGCCGGGCGCTTTTACGTCAAGGCGGCCGAGCAGGCGACGGATGTCGGCGTTCGCAAGTTGCTGGGCGATCTGGCTGAGCTGGAAAAAGGACACGAGCATCTTGCGTCCAAACTATCGGATGCAATCCTGACGTCCGACGTTCGCACGATGGAGGACAAAACCCGCCACCGGATGTTCGTCCTGCAATATGTCCAGCCAGGTCTTGCGGGCTTGATGGATGGCTCGGTGTCCACGCTGGCGCCGCTGTTTGCCGCCGCGTTTGCGACACACCACAACTGGCAGACGTTTCTTGTCGGCCTTGCGGCATCGATCGGCGCCGGCATCAGCATGGGTTTCGCCGAAGCACTGTCGGACGATGGCTCCATGACCGGACGCGGCTCGCCGTGGCTGCGCGGCGGCATCTGCGGGCTGATGACCACGCTGGGCGGTCTCGGCCATACCCTGCCTTATCTCGTGCCGGACAGCTGGCCGAATGCGTTCTGGATCGCGACGGCCATCGCGGGTGTTGTCGTTTTCTTCGAACTCTGGGCCATCGCCTATATCAGGGCACGCTATATGGATACGCCGTTCCTGCAGGCCGTCTTTCAGGTGGTGCTTGGCGGCGTCATCGTTCTGGCGGTGGGAATATTGATCGGAGGCGCGTGAGAATCACCGCCGTGATGCGATGAATACGCCCGACAGCACCAGCGCGTAGCCGATGAGGTGAAACAGTTGCGGCTGCTCGCCGAGAAACGCGATGGCCAATACCGAGCCGAACACCGGCATCAAATGCAGAAATGGTGCAGCCCGGTTCGGGCCGATCAGCGCGATGCCGCGATTGAAGCACAGATAGGCCAGCGCCGACGGAAAGATCATGGCATAGGCAAGCGTCAGCAGCGTCACGGTGTCGAAGATCAGCGGTGAGCCGGAGTTGAGTTCCCAGATGCTGACCGGCACGGTGAGAATCGCGCCGCCGGCTGTGGTGAAAGCAATCAGCGACATCGGGTGGGTCACCGGTCGCCGCAGCATCAGCGCCGAATAGATGCCGAACACCAGCAGCGCCGCGAACAGCATCGCGTCGCCCTTGTTGATCTGGATGCTGGCCAGCGCAGTGACATCGCCGCGCAGGATGATGATGAGCACGCCGGCCATGGAGACGACGATGCCGAGCAATTGCGCCAGCGTCAGCCGCACGCCGAACAGGATCAGCGTCCACAGCGCAACGCAGAGCGGGCCCGACGACTGGATCAGCAGCGCGTTCAGGGCCTGCGTGTATTTCAGGCCCCAATAGGCCAGCGCCGTATTGGCGGCAAAGCCCGTCAGGGCCAGCATCCACATCATCGGCAGATGGGCACGCAGCACCGGCCAGTCGGTGCGCAGATGCGTCCAGGCGAAGGGCAGCAGCAGGAAGAAGGCGCCGATCCAGCGGACGCAGGCCAGTGTCACCGGTGGCACATGGCCGGCGACATAACGGCCAAGCACGAGATTGCCGGCCCAGAACAGCGAGGTAAGGCTGAGCAGGAGATAGGGCTGGTTGGCGAACCAGCCGACGATCGTTTGTCGCGGCGCAGCGGAAGGGGTCATCGGCTCGGGGGTCAATGCAGCCTTCCATAGGCGGCAGTTCGCTGGGCGGCACAAGCCACGCTGGCGCGCAGCGTCTATGCACGCGCGGGGAGCAAGCTTCGGTACGAGTGTCGAATGGGCGCCGGGAACGATATCCGGCTGAGAAAGATATCCGCTGAATTTAGAACCAGTAAAATCTGCGGCAGCGATGTCACACTGCCGCAGATTGCTTGTTGTTTGGAGCGCTTCTATTGGCGGTGACGCCGCCGTCGCTCTAACCCGATCCATCATATGAGGCCATCCATCATCGCCTATGTCGATGCGGATGAGATTTCGGGGATCACCTTGAACAATATTGTTGGTTTGTCGCGTCTCGCACTTTTGTCGTCGGTCTGCGCGCTCAGCGTCGTCACGCTCGATACGTCGTCGGCGCAGTCCAGTTCCACGCAGAGCGGTGCTCAACCGCTACCACCCGTGGTCGTCAATCAGCCACAGCAGCGCCGCCGTGCCACGACGACGCCGAGCCGGACGCCACGTGCCCGCGCGGCAGTCGCGCCGCGTCCGGTCGCTCCGCGCCAGACCAATGTATTTGTCGAGAGCCCGCGCGGCCCGATCCAGGGCTATGTCGCCAATCGCAGCTCGACCGGCACCAAGACCAACACGCCGATCAACGAAACGCCGCAGGCCATCTCGGTGATCGGCTCAGAACAGATTCGCGATCAGAAGCCTCGTAGCTTCGACGACGTGCTGCGCTATGTGCCCGGCGTGTCGGCCGGCACATTCGGCTCCGACTTCCGCAACGACTGGTTCCTGATCCGCGGCTTCAAGTCGGACGACAACAGCGTGTTTCTCGACGGCATGCAGCTGTTCTACACGTCCTATGCAAGCTGGAAGCTGCAGCCATTCAACATGGAGCGCGTCGAGATTTTGCGCGGTCCCTCGGCGATCCTGTATGGTGGTTCGAGCCCCAGCGGTCTCGTCAACGTCGTCAGCAAGATGCCGCAGGCGGAGCCGATCCGCTACATCGAGACCGGCGTCGATAATTTCGGCAACGCCTATTTCGGCTTCGATATCAATACGCCGATCAAGCTGGCGCCGGGCAATGGCGAGCTCTACACCCGCATCGTCGGCCAGGTGCAGAATGGCGGAACGCAGACCGACTTCACGCCGAACAACAACTATTTCATCGCGCCATCGGTGACCTGGAAGCCGGACATCGACACCACGCTGACCATTCTCGGTTCGGCGTCGTATAACGAGACCCGTGCAGCGCAATTCCTGCCCTATGTCGGCACGGTGACCAACGGACCGTTCGGCCGCATTCCCACCAGCTTCTTCGGTGGTGAGCCGAATTTCGACAAGTTCAAGCGCGAGCAGGAAATGCTCGGCTACCAGTTCGAGCGCAAGCTGTCCGACAGTGTCACATTCCGCCAGAATGCACGCTTCTCGCATGTCGACGTGAACTATACCGGCGTCACCGGCAACGGCTACGCCAACCAGACCACGGGTGACTTCGCGCGTTATTCGTTCGGCACCCGCGGAATCGCCGATCAGGCGCAGATGGACAGCCAGGTCGAGTATCGCTTCAACACCGGCATTCTCAGCCACACCACGCTGTTCGGCCTCGACCTGAAATATTACTCGATCAGCGACACCCAGGCCTTCGCATTCGGAAATCCGTCGATCAACGTGCTGAACCCGATTTATACTGGTGCTCCGCCGCTGACTGCCGCGCCCTATCGCGATACGCAGCTGACGCAGCAGCAGCTTGGTGTCTATGTCCAGGACCAGATCAAGCTTGACCGCTTCACGCTGGTGCTGTCGGGCCGTAACGACTGGGTCGACGTCAACGACGTCAGCCGCATCACCGGTACCGCGCCGCTCGGTCGCAGCGACAGCAAGTTCTCGGGTCGCGCCGGCCTGATCTACAACTTCGACAGCGGCGTCGCGCCTTACGTGTCATATGCCACCAGCTATAATCCGATCATCGGCACCAACTCGTCCGGTCAGTTGCTGCTGCCCGAAACTGGCGAACAGGCCGAGATCGGCGTCAAGTTTCAGCCCGCCGGCTTCGATGGTCACTTCGGCTTCGCCTATTTCGACCTGAAGCGGAAGAATGTGCTGACGACCGATCCGAACAGCATCCCGCCGAACCTGCAGATGCAGAATGCCGAGGTGACGTCGCGCGGCCTCGAACTCGAAGCCGTCGCCAATCTGGCTCCGGGCCTCAAGGTCGTCGGCTCGTTCACCGCCTATAACCTGTTCAACAGTTCGAATGCCGATCCGGCCTTGATCGGCAAGGTACCGACCAACACGCCGCGCCAGCTGGCGTCGGGCTGGGCTGACTACACTTTCCAGGACGGCATCTTGCGTGGCTTCGGTTTCGGCGGTGGCGTGCGTTACGTCGGTGCGTCCTACGCCGATACGGCCAACACCCTTTCGGTGCCGTCGCGCACGCTCGGCGATCTCGCCGTGCATTACGACTGGCAGAACTGGCGCTTCGCGGTGAACGCGAACAACGTCACCGACGAGATCTATATTGCCAGCTGTTCGACCGCGAATGCCTGCTTCTATGGCGATCGCCGCCGCATCACCGGCAGCATCGGCTACAAGTGGTGATGGCGCAGGCCAGTGGGCCGGCTCGGCAATAGGTCGCTGCGCGTTCCGCTTGCCGCATGGTCGTCGCGTCGAAATGATCTGCTCATGTCGTCCCCGGCTTGGCGGGGACGACATTTTCAGTAGTTGAAGAAGGATCGTTCCCCTGAAAGCGCGTACGGCTCGCATCTGGTCGCTGATCCACAAATGGACCAGCCTTGTCTCCACCGTCTTCCTGCTGCTGCTGTGCCTCACGGGCCTGCCTTTGATCTTTCACCATGAGATCGACGAGGCGCTCGGTTATGCGCCGAAGATGGATGTGCATGCGCCCGGCGCGCCGAAACTGAGTCTGGATGCCATCGGCCGCGCGGCGATCGCGGATCATCCCGGCAACGTGTTGCTGTATATGGCTTGGGACAAGGACGAGCCCGGCATGGTCTCGACCTTCACCAACAAAACGGTGACCTCCGATCCGCAGACCACGGTGGTGAAGGCGTTCGATGCCTATACGGCAAAGCCGGTGGGTCTGCTCGGCACCGGCCCGATGCTGGTGATGTTGCGGCTGCATACCGACATGTATCTCGGTCTTCCCGGCAAGTGGTTCATGGGCGTCATGGGCTTTCTCTTCATGATCGCGGTCGTGTCCGGCGTGGTGCTGTACTGGCCGTTCACCCGCCGCCTGAACTTCGCGGCGATCCGCAAGCAGAAATCGCGCCGGGTGTTGTGGCTCGACTGGCACAATCTGCTTGGCGTGATCACCATCGTGTGGGCACTGGTGGTCGGCGGTACGGGCGTCATCAACGCCTATGCCGAAGTCATGCTCGGCATCTGGCAGCGTAACGAGCTGGCTGCCATGGCCGCGCCCTATGCCGGCAAGCCGACGCCAACGCAATTGGCATCGCTGGATAAGGTCGTCGGCAATGCCATGAAGACGACGCCCGGCATGGATCCAGCCTTCATCGCATTCCCCGGCACGCCGTTCACATCGACGCATCATTTCGCGGTCTTCCTGCGCGGCGACACGCCGCTGACCTCGCGGCTGGTGAAACCCGTGCTGCTCGATGGCGAGACCGGCGAGGTGTCCGACACCAGCGAGTTGCCGACCTATCTGAAGGCCGTGCTGGTCTCGCAACCGCTGCATTTCGGCGACTATGGCGGCATGCCGCTGAAGATCATCTGGGCGCTGCTGACCATGTTCACGATCATCGTGCTCGGCAGCGGGCTGTATCTGTGGGCGGTCAAGCGCGGCAAGGTCAGGCGCGGGGCGCGGCTGTCTGCGGGCGCGGCGGCCGCCCTCGGGCCCTCGTCATGAGCGAGGTGCCGCAGCACAAAGCGAGCTGGCGGCGGGTGTTCGGTGCGCCGATCGTCATCGGCGTGCTGTCGCTCGCAGGCTTGCTGTCGGCGCTGCTCGCCGGCGATCCCGGCCGCTATTTTGCGTGGTTCGGGGTCGGCCTTCCGATCGCGGTCGTGGCATGGGCGTGGTTGCGGAAATCGTAGATGGGTATCGCAGGATGGGTAGAGCGTCTTCGCGAAACCCATCATGGCAGGGTTTGAGGCGATGGGTTTCGCTTCGCTCTACCCATCCTACGCTACGCGCTGGTGCCGGCCCAGCGCGTAGCCATCACCTGCTACGGATGCCGGCGAGGCGCGCTACCAGCGGCGATCCCAATTATTGTTCCAGCCGTTACTCCATCCATTGTCCCAGTCGCCCGGCTGACCGCGCATGGCGCGGCTGCCGCGGCGCTGGTCGCCGTAGGCCAGCATCGGGTTTTGCATGCAGTCGCCGCGCTGGCCGCTCACGGTGGCCATGCACTGGCGATACGACGTGAACGTACAGCTCGGATTGAAGCCCGTCGCCGAGGTGCGCGAGCACCATGGATATTCGCGGGTCATGCCGGGCGTCGCGCCCATGACGACCAGAAGTGCGGTTGCTGCCAGGATCGAGCGCATGTCGATTCTCCCTTAAGGTCCAAGATCGATAATGCGCAGCTTACATCGCGGTTCCCGCCTGCGACAGCGTGTCGTGATCACGCCGGCATGCCCGGGCTTCAAACAGCGGTGATGCGCATCAGTCCGTCAGTGTGGCGGCCATGGCATCCAGCGCCGCGCGCGCGGCCTCCGGTGCAATCTCGATCTGCAGCCCGCGCTGGCCGCCATTGAGATAGACCGTATTTTCCGACAACGCCGCCTGCTCCATCGCGACCGGCACGCGCTTCTGCTGTCCAAACGGGCTGATGCCACCGACATGATAGCCGGTCATGCGTTCGGCATCGGCCGGGCGCATCATCTTCGCGCTCTTGCCGCGAAATGCCGCGGCCAGCTTCTTCATGCTGACCTCCTTGTCGGAGGGCACCACGACGCAAACCGGCTTGCCATCTACCTCGGCCATCAGTGTCTTCAGCATGCGCTGCGGCGGAATACCCAGCGCGTCTGCTGCCTGCAGGCCGATGCTGTCGGCGTTCTGATCGTAGTCGTAGCTATGCAATGTGAACCCGGCGCCGAGCTTGCTCAGCGCTTGCGTTGCGCGGGTGGTTTTTGACATGTGAGACTCAAGGGAATTGGAACGCTCAAGAGGGTGGTGAAGTCAGACGACTTCGGACACGGGCTGCATGTCGATAGCAAAACTTTCGAGGAATTTCGAGGTCATGATGTAAAAGCCGACCGCGAGCTGCAATTCCACCAGCGCGCCCGGTGTCAGTCTTGCTGCGATGGCTTTGAAGGTCGCGTCCGTCGGGCGATGCAGTGCGACGATCTCATCGGTGAAGGCCAGCGCCGCGCGCTGCGTGTCATCGAAACATGTCGCGGCCTGCCAATCCTCCAGCGCGGCATTCTGTTCGTCCGACACGCCGACATAACCGCCGATGCGCTTGTGTGCGGCCACTTCATAGGGCGCCTCGCAGAGAATGCCGGTGCGGGTGATGGCCAGTTCGCGGATCACGGGATCGAGCTCGCCCTTGTTGCGGATCGCCCCGCCGAGCCGGCAATATTGTTCGAGATAGGCAGGCGAATGCGCCATCATGCGAAAGATATTGGCATTGCGATTCTTGCCAAGAATCTCGCGGGTGCGCTCGCTGGCAGAGGCGGGATCGCTATAGTCGATGCGGGCCATGGGTCCTCCCTTGAGATCGCCGTCGCGCCCTCCTGATGGGGCGCGTTCGGGCGAATGGCCGGGATGTTGTAACCGAGCAGGGATAGCTCTGCCAGATCGCGATCGTCAGGCCCGCGTGTCGTATTCAACATTGCGGGCGCCTGCACATAGTGATCAAAGGGGGGCGTCAGCCATTCTGGCAGAGCCGTGCGTTGGTCCCGATTCAATGACAAAAAGAAAAGACCCAAAGGACGTTTCGAGCGACCTTTCAAGGGGCGGTTCTCCTCGCAAGACAGGTATTCGGCTGTTCGTCCCCGTCCTGGCCGGGGCGAAGCTCGGCGAGCGCATGATCGCTTGCCTGGGCGCATTGCTGGGCATCGTGCTTACGGGATTGATCTGCCGATCTGTGCTGGGCAACAGCTCCAGCCTGCCGCTGATCGTGGCCCCGCTTGGCGCATCTGCTGTGCTCCTGTTTGCGGTCCCTACCAGCCCGCTGGCCCAGCCCTGGGCGATCATCGGCGGTAACACCATCTCGGCTCTGATCGGCGTCGCTGTCGCGCATCTCATTCCCGATCAGATTCTGGCGATCGGCTTCGGCGTATCGCTGGCCATCGCCGCGATGTCCTTTGCGCGCTGCCTGCATCCGCCCGGCGGCGCCACGGCGTTGACGGCCATCATCGGCGGACCTGTCGTGACCGCTTCGGGCTATCTGTTTCCATTCGTGCCCGTTGGTCTGAACTCGGTGCTTCTGGTCGGGCTGGGCTATCTGTTCCACAAGATCTCGCGGCGGACCTATCCGCACAGGGCGCCGGTGCCATCGGCGAACCCGCATCAGACATCGGATATCAGCCCGGAGCTGCGGGTCGGCTTTCGCGCCGAGGATATCGACAAGGCGCTGGAAGCGCTGAGCGAGACCTTTGATATCAGCCCCGATGATCTCGAAACACTGCTGCGGCAGGTCGAACTGCAGGCCATGCTGCGCTCGCACGGCACGATCCTGTGCGGAGACATCATGTCCCGCGATGTCGTCACGGTGGGCGCGCGCGACAGTGCCGAACTGGCCCGCTCGCGGCTGCTCCTGCACAATGTTCGCACGCTCCCCGTCCTGGGCATGCAGGGACAGCTCGTCGGAACGGTCGGCCTTCGCGAGCTGATGAAAGAATCGGGCGATGTCGGAAAATCCATGTCGCCCGCAGCGACGGCGACGATGCAGACGCCCGCGGTGACCTTACTGCCGACGCTGACCGATGGACGAACGCACGCCGTCATCATCGTCGATCAGGACCGCATGATTCAGGGGCTGATCACCCAGACCGATTTGCTCAGCGCCGTCGCGAAGCTTGTTCCTGTTGCCGTGTAGGCGATCGCGCAGCTGCAAGTCGGTGGGCGGAATGAAGCAGCAATTCGATTGAACAATCTGTAGCTGCAGATATGGTCCTTGCGCAGCGTTAAATCCCGCAACGAGGCCGTCATGGGATATTCACAACTCCCCGGTCTGAAGCATGTGCTTGGCGCAGCCATGTTTGTGGCCCTGCTCGGCAGCGCGGTTGCCGGCGAAGGTCCGGCTCCGGCGTGGCCGACGCAAGGCTGGCAGACATCCACGCCGGAAGAGCAGGGTGTGGACCCGGCAGCGCTCGCGACACTGTTGGAGCTCGGAAGCCACAATGATTTCGACAGCCTGCTAATCGTGCGGCATGGCAAGATCGTTCTGGATGCCTATTACGCGCCTTACACTCCTGATCTGCCGCACGTGGTCAATTCCGTCACCAAGGCGGTAATCAGCACGCTGACATCGATGGCGTTGCAGGACAGTCTCCTGAAAGGCACGGACCAGCGGATGCTGGCATTCTTCGCTGATCGGAGTGCTGCGAATCTCGATGACAACAAGAAAGCGATCACGCTTCAAAGTCTATTGGATATGACCTCCGGACTGGCGCGGGACGGTCGGGCCGGTGTCAACGGTTCACTGGAGTCGACGACCGGCATGGAACGGAGCCGGGACTGGATCCAGTACATTCTCGATCGTCCGATGGCTGCTTCCCCGGGAGAGGGCTTTAATTACGATAGTGGAAATGCGCATCTGCTATCGGCCATCCTTGCCAAAGTGACCGGGATGAGCGCGGAGGATTACGCGAAAGCGAAGCTGTTCGGTCCGTTGGGCATCACGGCGTGGAAATGGCGACGCGATCCGCAAGGCATCTCGACCGGCGGATATGGTCTGGCGCTGCACCCGCGCGATATGGCGAAATTCGGCTATCTGTATCTGCATAAGGGGGTGTGGGAGGGCAAGACGCTGGTGTCGCCCGCCTGGATCGACAGGGTGAGCCACGCCACGGTGGACATGCACCTCTCATTTGCTCCGGCCTGGCGTTATTCGAATTTCTTCTGGGCTCTTCCCGACAGCAACGTCTATTGGGCGAGTGGTTATCATTGTCAGCTGATCGTGGTCTATCCGGCACTGGATCTCGTGGCGGTGACCACAGGCAGAAACGGCTGCGCCGTGACGACTCTCCTGCCGTCCATCGCGGCATCTATCAAATCCGAGACTGCAATACAGCCGGACACGGCCGGCACAGAACGACTGGCGAGCGCCATCCGCGCCATATCGACAGAGAAGCCGTCAGAGGTCGGACCGACGCCAGAGATCGCATCGACGATCTCGGGCAAGACCTATGCGTTCGCCCGCAATCCGCTGGGCGTGAAGTCGCTGTCGCTGACACTGGTCGGCCCGAACCCGCATTATGATTTCGAACTCTACAGCCGCAATTCGGCGCGGCCGCCCGAGATGATCAGCGGCCCTATCGGGCTCGATGGACTGTATCGCAAGGGAAAGGACACGCCCTATGGGCCGCTTGCCGTGAAGGGACGGTGGCTGGATGATCACGCGTTCGAAGTCGAGCGGATCAATATCGGCGCGAGCGAGCTATCGCGGAAATGGACGCTGTCATTCGACGGCGACAAGGTCAGCCTTCGCGGCAAGAACTATGAAGGCGTCGATGTCGCAATCGACGGACAGTCGGGCGGTTGATCGCCGAAAGGCACGGGAAGTCCTGAGACCTCCCGTGCGGTCTTGCAGCGTCAGGCCGGCATGATGCCCGGTGACTGGCGTGGCCATCTGGCGATGACTTCGGGCACTGGGATCGGTGTTGGGAGCTGGGCCTCGCGTGAGACGCGAGGCCCATTATTGAGAGGAGTGGCTGCCGTCGCCAGGGCTACTTCCTGACACCCGCCGCAGCGAGGATCAGGTCGGCGACTTCCTTCGGGTGCGAGACCAGCGAGAGGTGGCCGGCATTGAGTTCGATCGTCGTCGCATTCATGCGTTTGGCGAGGAAACGCTCGAGATCGGGATTGATCGTCTTGTCCTCTTTCGACACCGCATAGAAGGATGGCTTGTCATGCCAGGCGGCTGCCGTGGTGCGTCCCGCAAAGATGGATGCGGCGGTCGAACCCTGCACGGCATAGAGAACTTCGGCCTGCTTGTGCGGAACGCCATTGGCGAAATATTTCAGGAACGAATCTTCGGACAGCTGCGTGTAGCCATCATGGCTCTGGATTCCGGCACGCACTTCACCCGTAGGGAATTTGGCGGACAGCGCCACGAAATCCTCGTTGGCATCCGGCGCGCGGGCAGCGACATAGACCAGTGCCGAGACCTTCGGGTCGGTGCCGACGTCGCTGATCACGGTGCCGCCCCAGGAATGGGCGACCAGGACGGTCGGGCCATCCTGCAGCGCCAGCGCGCGGCGTGTCGCCGCATCGGAGTCGTCCAGAGAGCTCAGCGGATTCTGCACGGCGGTGACATGCAAACCGGCCTTCTGCAGCAGCGGAATCACCTCGGCCCAGCTCGATCCGTCGGCCCAGGCGCCATGCACTAGCACCACGTTCTTCGCCTTCACGGGTGCCGACGTCGCGGCTTGCGCCACCGGAGCCGTCAGCAGGCACGTGGCTGCAGTCAGCATTGCACGCATGGTCGTCCTGGAAAGGAAATTCATCAACATGATATCACCATTCGGTTACCCGGCGATTGTCTCGGCCGGAAGGATGAGGGAAGACTGGATGTTGCGCTTGACGTGTTCGCGCCGGTCAGTTCGAACAGCAGTGTATCGGCGTGGCCTTATCGATGTAGGGGATTGCGACTCCGCAGTGAATCGGACGGTGGTGTGCGCGCGTCATACCTAGGTTTATGGCTACGGGTACGCAGGACGGGCGTGACTGTTACGTCGACGAACCCTGCGATAACGCAATGGTGAGAGCATGATGATCGACTATGTCACCGTGGATGTGTTCACGGATACGCGCTTCGGCGGAAATCCGCTGGCGGTCGTTCCCGATGCGCGCGGTATCGACGAGGGGCTGCTGCAGAAGATCGCCACCGAGTTCAATTATTCGGAAACGACATTCGTGTTTCCGCCGGATGATCCCGCGCACACGGCACGCGTTCGCATCTTCACGCCGACCACCGAGATCCCCTTCGCCGGTCATCCCAATGTCGGCACCGCCTTCGTGCTTGGCCGCCAGGAGGCGGTCTTCGGCAGGCCTGTTGGCGAGCGCATGGTGTTTGAGGAGAAGGCGGGCCTCGTCCATCTCGATCTGCTGCGCGGTGGCGGCGCAATTGTCGGCGCCGGCTTCGTCGCACCGCAGCCACTCGCGATGCAGGGTGAGATCGATCGTGACATGATGGCCGCCTGCATATCGCTCGCGCCCGATGCCATCGCCATGTCAACGCACGGGCCGCGCATGGTGTCCGTCGGTCTGCCGTTCGCGGTGGCTGAACTGGCCAGTCTCGATGCGCTGGCGTCCGCGCGGCCGAACGCAACGGCCTTCGCGCAGGCCGAGCAGAGACACCGGTCTCCCGACGATCGTTTCTCGGCCTTCATCTATGTCCGCACCGGTGATGGTTTCGATCACCTGCGCGCGCGGATGTTCGCGCCGCTCGACAACGTCCCCGAAGATCCTGCCACCGGCAGCGCCTCCGCAGCGCTCGCAGCCTATCTGGTGAGTCTGGATCCGCGCCGTGATGCGGTCTGCAACATCACCATCGAGCAGGGCGTCGAGATGGGGCGTCGCAGCCTCATCGAGGTCGAGGTGCAGAAGCGTGACGGGCATGTCGAGAGCGTTCGCATTTCCGGGCGCTGCGTGCCGGTGATGCAGGGACGCATCGACCTGTAGGCTGGATCACGCCTCTCCCGGCAGATCGCTTACGCGCCACAGCGCCAGTGATTTGTCGGCATGGTCGCCACCAGCTTCCGCGAAATCACGCCGCCTTTCGGCGAAGCGCAGCTCGGCCAGAACCGGAGATCGTGGCTTCGGTGTGTCCATTCGCGCGCCTTTCACTGCGTCAAAGACGTGTGAAATCAATCTGGTGATCATTGGCCTTGCAAATTCGATGGGTGTCACCTATATTGTGTTTATTCGAATATATGCTCTGGCTTGTTGACCGCGCCGTAATCGGCTCCATTCCCCAAGACATCGTTGAAATCGGATCGGGCTCACGCGATGTCGCGTAGGGTTCGCGCATTCGCGCATCTTGGAGAATAGTTATGACAGTCGGTACAGTTAAGTGGTTCAACGCGACCAAGGGTTTCGGTTTCATTCAGCCTGATGACGGCGGCCAGGATGTGTTCGTTCACATCAGTGCAGTCGAGCGCGCTGGATTGGGTTCGCTCAATGAAGGCCAGAAGGTTTCCTTCGAAGCCAAGGCTGACAAGATGCGCGGAAAGACCAGCGCGGAAGATCTGCGCGCTATCTGAGCTTGAAGGTCCTGAAATTTCCACGGATGTACTGGGATTTCTCGACCGGCAAGTTTTGCGTCTCATAGATTTGAAATGACTGAAGCCCGTCGGTGATCATCACCGGCGGGCTTCATCCTGTAGGCATGATCATACGCACGATTCAGCGTCCGATATGAGGACCGATCAAGATGAGTGAACGTCTGGATACGCTCAAGGCGGCGCGTATGCGCATGATCGAAGACCGCGATACGCATGCGAAAGTGCTGGCTGCGCCCTTCAATCGCGACAATGCGGAACGGGCCCGAAGCAAGTTCGTCGAGATGCAGAACGTGATCGACGCCATCGATCGCGCCATCACGGGCGAGCAGGCTGCTTCGTAACGGCTTTCTCTATCCAGTCAGCCTCTGGCCCGTCAGCGCACGCTGTCCGAAATTCATCATGCGGAAAGTTCTGCGATCAAAGGTCGGTTAGCCGAAGGTGATTGTAGAGGAAGCTTGCCATCAGGCTTTCGACATCGGTCGATGTGCCGTCGGGACCGGGGACAGTCGCGGTGCGGGGATAGAAGTGCGTGGCGCCGGCGATCCGCACCACCCGATGCGGCAGGCCCATGCAGGTCATGTGACGGGTCGGGCCGTCGAGATCATCGAGCATCGCCGGCAGATCGTTTTCACCCACGAACATCAGGATCGCCGGCTCGGATCTGGCGCCGGTGACGTATGCCTTGGCCGCCCCCATCGACATGCGCCCTGACAGGGCCACGACGGCGGCGACCGGCGCGCGTTCGGCGAAGGCTGCATTGATGGCCATGATGGCGCCCGCGGAAAATCCGCCGATGGCGATGCGATCAGGATCGATGCCGAGCGCAAAGGAGCGGCCGCGCACATAGGTCACAGCCTGGCTCATGTCGTCGGTGCTGGCTTCGATCTCGTCGATCATCATCTGCTGCGTGCAGGGTGGAAAGCCGAGCAGGTCGCGCACATGGTTGACGCGGTCGACATTCATGGGCGTACCCGGCGCAATGGTCGGCGTCACGCCGGGGTCGGGGGCTTCCTGCATCAGGCGATAGTCGATGGAAAAGCAGACATAGCCGCGGCGGGCGAATTCGCGGCAATATTCGGCGATAGCAGTGTTGCGGTGCTCACCTTCCTCGACGATGTCATTCTTCCGCGTGCCGCGATGAAACGCGCCGCCGAACGCCATGACAAGTGCAGGCCGAAGTCCCGTGGCTTTTTCCGCCGGCTCGTAGATATCGAGCAGCAACGGACGATATTGCGCGGCGCCGGTACCCGGCGCATAGCCGATGCCGGCGATCCCGAACGGGACGTCTTCAGTGACGCGCACCGCCGATGTCTTGCCGAGATAGCGTGTCGTGGCATCAGGCGCTGTTGCGAGATTGTCAGCCATCGATCGTCTCCCGATGCGTTGTGACTTTCGCCGGGCCGGTGCTGCCGCGCACGATCAGTTCAGTGGCGAGTTCGATATGATCCAGCGGCGTTTCGCCAGCGAGTGTCGCCAGCAGGCAATCGGCGGCGATGCGGCCCATATCGCCGGCCGGTGTTTTCACGGTGGTGAGTGGCGGATTGATCGCCGCTGCGATGTCGAGGTCGCCATAGCCGACGATGGAGATGTCGTGCGGAATGCGGAGCCCGCTGGCCGCGCATTCCATGGATGCACCTGCCGCCAGCAGATCGTTGGCGCAGATCACTGCCGTCGCATCGGGAAAACGTGCACGTGCAGACCGCAGCGCGTTGCGGCCATCCTGCAATCCGCTGCCGCCGGCATAGATCACGCGGTCGGCAGCGAATGTGAGGCCGCGCTGCGCGAAGGCATCGTCGATACCGGCGAGACGCTCGCGTTCGCGGTCGCTGACATTGAGAAACGCCATGATCGCGACGACGTCGCGGTGGCCGAGATCGAGCAGGTGATTGACGACCGGACGAATGGCCCGGCGATGATCGAATCCCACTGACGGCAATGTCGCGTCGTAGGACCAGGTCAGGACGAACGGCTTGCCGCGATCGCGCAGCAGCGGCAGCAGGCCGGGGTCGTGCTGCTTGCCGACGAGAATGAAACCATCGACGCCCTGGCGGATCATCGAGCGCACGGCATCCAGCTCGGTCTTTTCGTCGAAACCGGAAATCGCCAGCAGCAATGTGTAGCCGCGTTTCGCGATCGCCGACTGCAGCCCTTCCACCGTGCTGGCGAAGTAGGCGTGGCGCAGCGCCGGCATCACCGCGCCGATCACCATGCTGCGGTTGCGCCGCAGCGAGCGCGCGAGGCCGTCAGGAATGTAGTTGAGCTGCGCGGCGGCGGCGTTGACGCGCTTCAGGGTTTTTGCGCTCAGCAGGTCAGGCGTGTTGAATGCCCGCGACACGGTCGCAGGCGAGACCGATGCGAGTTTGGCGACGGCTGCGAGGGTGGAAATCTCCTGTCGCATGATCGGCGCTGCCCGCTCCAGTGATATCTATTTCAGTTATCCAAGCTATGTTTCACCGGCGGCCCTGTCAACGCATCGGCCGGAAACATCCATGAGTCACGGGATAAATGGAACTATTTTCCAGAGATGGACCGATCGAATGAGTTGACGGTTGCAGCTTTCGAGAGCAGTCTTTTGAAATTGATTTCATTTGCCCGATGATTTCATGGCGGGCGGCCGATCTCTGACAGGAGCTGTCATGACGAAGCGTGCGTATTTTCCCGGCTGGAACGTGGTCATCGGCTCCGGCATCGGCATTTCGTTCGGCTCGGTGCCGATCTTTGCAGCCGGCTTTGCGCTGCTGGCCAGCGCCATGGCCAAGGACTTCGGCTGGACCCAGCCTGATGTGGCCAAGGCCGCGACCATCTTCCTGCTGCTGCAGACGCTCACCTATCCCTTGTGCGGTTGGCCCCTCGATCGCTGGGGCTCGCGCAGGTTCGCCGTGGTCAGCATCCTGATGCTGGCGATCTCGCTCGCGGTGCTCAGCCAGATCAACGGCACGCTGACGCAATTCTATCTGGCCTTCGCGCTGATGGGGGCGACCACCGCCGGCACCAATGTGGTGTCCTATGCCCGCGCCATCGCATTGTGGTTCAACCGCAAACGCGGCCTTGCGCTCGGCCTTGCTGCCAGTGCGCAGGCGGTCGGTTCATTCCTGATCCCGATCTTCGCCCAGAAGCTGATCGCGCAAGTTGGCTGGTCGCATACATTGCTGGTGCTGGCAGCGTTCGAGTTCCTGATCTGCCTGCCGCTGGTCGGGCTGCTGATCAAGGATAGTCCGAAGCCCTATGGCCTGCTGCCCGACGGTGACGCGCCGTCCGCGGAGGCCGTTGCGAGCAACGCGAACGAAGACGGCATGACGGTCGGCGAAATCATCCGCACCACGATGTTCTGGAAACTCGCTCTCTGCTTCGCGATCATGGGCATGACGTTCTACGCCATCGTGCCGAACATCGCTTACATCCTGACCAAGCAGGCCGGGATGAGTCTGGCCGACGTCGCCAAGGTCCAGGCTGTGTCCGGCATCTCCGTGCTGTTCGGCCGGATCGGCTTCGGCTATCTGCTCGACCGTGTTCATGCGCCGGTGGTTGCCATCATCGCGCTGTTGCTGTCGGCCATCAGCGCCACGATCTACGCGACGACGCCGATTCCGGCATTGATCGTTGCGGCCTCGATCCTGGGCGGCTTCGCGATCGGCGGCGAATCCGACCTGATGCCTTATCTGGCGAGCCGCTATTTCGGCACCCGCGCGGTGTCGCGAATCTTCGGCTGGTTCCTGTTTGCGTTCTTCCTCGGTGCATCGGTGGGGCCGCTGGCCTTCGCGCAGATCAGTGCGGCCTATGGCACTGCGTCCGTGCCGCTGCTGATGCTGGCGGGACTGCAGATCGTGCCGGCCGCGCTGTTCCTGTCGCTCGGCCGCTACCGGCCGGAACTGAACGGCAAGACGGTAGCGGGTGCTGCTGCCGCCGCTTCGGCGGGCTGATCCGCCGCACCGTCCGGTTATCCCGTACTGGTTGCCCCAATCTCGCCACACATGGGGGGATTTTCAGGGGATATCAAAGGTTTGCGCGTGCTTGACAGGGCCATTTTGGAGCCCTTCGCGCTTGTTTTCCCCCCGCGCATCCTTTATTCCCGGTTTGCATCGCAGACAGGCGGCCTCTCAGCAAACATTGGCCGCGCTTGGGCGGATGCCTGGGCGTGATCCGGCAAACGGCAGACCGTTTTCCGCGCTGATCACGCTTCGACGCGTGTATTTTCAGAGGACTAGCGCCAAATGGCCAATGTTGTCGTCGTCGGCGCCCAGTGGGGCGACGAGGGTAAGGGCAAGATCGTTGACTGGTTGTCGGACCAGGCGGATGTCGTGGCTCGCTACCAGGGCGGCCACAATGCCGGCCATACGCTGGTCATCGACGGCCAGACCTACAAGCTGGCGCTGCTGCCGTCGGGCGTAGTGCGCGGCGGCAAGCTCTCGGTGATCGGCAATGGCGTGGTGTTCGACCCGCAGGCTTTCGTCGATGAAGTCGCCAAGCTCCGCGGCCAGGGCGTCGATGTCGGCCCGCACAATCTGCGCGTCGCCGAAAACGTCACGCTGATTTTGCCGCTGCACCGCGAACTCGATGCCCTGCGCGAGAATGCCAACAAGGCCACCGCCATCGGCACCACCCAGCGCGGCATCGGCCCGGCATATGAAGACAAGGTTGGTCGCCGCGCCATCCGCCTCATGGATCTCGCCGATCTCGCCACCTTGCCGCACAAGGTCGACCGCCTGCTGACCCATCACAATGCGCTGCGCCGTGGCCTCGGCCTCGCAGAATTCAACACCGCCGATATCGTCAAGGAGCTGTCGGCATTCGCGCCGGTGCTGCTGCCCTATGCGGAGGCCGTCTGGCGGTTGCTCGACGCCAAGCGCCGCGAAGGCAAGCGCATCCTGTTCGAGGGCGCGCAGGGCGCGCTGCTCGACGTCGATCACGGCACCTATCCCTATGTGACCTCGTCCAACACCGTGGCGGCGCAGGCCGCGACCGGCACCGGCATGGGCCCGGGCGCGGTCGGCTATGTGCTCGGCATCTGCAAGGCCTACACCACGCGCGTGGGCGCGGGCCCGTTCCCGACCGAACTGCTCAACGAGATCGGCGAAGAGATCGGCCGTCGCGGCAAGGAATTCGGCGTCAACACCGGGCGCAAGCGTCGCTGCGGCTGGTTCGATGCGGTGCTGGTGCGGCAGACCGTCCGCACCTGCGGCATCAACGGCCTGGCGCTGACCAAGCTCGATATTCTCGACGGCTTCGACACCATCGAGGTCTGCGTCGGCTACAAGCTCGACGGCAAGGAAATCGACTATCTGCCGGCCGGCGAAGGCGCCCAGGCCCGGATCGAGCCGATCTACGAGACCATCGAGGGCTGGAAAGAGCCGACCGCCAATGCACGCTCCTGGGCCGATCTGCCGGCGCAGGCCATCAAATACGTGCGCCGGATCGAGGAACTGGTGGGCTGCCCGATTGCTTTGCTTTCCACGAGCCCGGAACGTGAAGATACTATTCTCGTGCAAAACCCGTTTGAGGCTTAACGAACTGTTACCGGATAGCCTCCAAATTGATGCACCCGCAACATTGAGTCGAGATGGCTGATTACTACCCGCTGATCGCCCGCGCCATCGCCGGACTGGACCCCAGTGCTCCCGGTGAGCAGCGGCGTGCGCTCTATGAGCGCGCCCGCACCGCCTTGATCGCCCAGTTGCGCAGCGTCGAGCCGCCGCTCTCGGAGTCTGAAATCACCCGCGAGCGCCTGTCGCTCGAGGAAGCCGTTCGCAAGGTCGAGTCCGAGGCCGCCCAGCGTGCCCGTGACGCGTCGCGGCCGCCGTCCGAGGGCAAGCCACGCGCCGGCGATGCCTTCCGCAATGCCGGTCCGCGGGCGGGTGCTGCCCCGGCCGATTCGTCGCCGCGCGGTCGTCAGCCGGTCACGCCGACACCGCCGTCTCCGCGCGCCCCGGAAGAGCCGCGTCCGCCGCGCACGCTGCGCGTCGATCCGCCGCCGATTCCGAAGCCGCAGTCCCCCAATGCCGGCGCGCAGGATCCAAACGGTCCGCCAACGCGTGAACGCAATGGCACGCCGCGCCGCTTCGAGAACAATCCGGCAGCACCGCCGCCCGCCCGTAACGATCGCGGCGACCAGGGCGATGCCGCCATGCGCGGCTTCCGCGACGTCACCGCCGATGTCGACGATCTCGGCCGCGCCGCCGCCCAGGCCAATCGCGCGGCCCGCAAGACCTACGCCAATGTGCCGTCGCCCACGCCGGAATTCGATCGTCTCGAACCCAGCATGGAAACGCGCAACGAAGTCTTCGGCCATGACGAGACGGCTTACGATGACCAGGCCGGCGACGAGCCGCAGGTGCCGCCGTCGCGCATCAAGGATTCCAAGGGCAAGAAGCCGCCCAAGCCCCCGAAGCCGAAGCGCGTCAGCGGCGGTTTCCCGTTCAAGACCGCGCTGCTCATCGGCATCGTGATGATCCTGATCGGCGCCCTGATCCTGGGGTGGCCGACGATCAACAAGATGGTGCGCGGTTTCGCCGGCGGTTCGGCGCCCGTCGTCACCGACAACAAGGATGCACCGCTGGCGCCGCGGCCGAAGATCGCCGATCGCGTCGGCCAGCCGTCGTCGTCGGATCAGATCGCGCCGGTTGCCCAGCGCGTCGTTCTGTATGACGAGGATCCGGCCGAGCCGAAGGGCCGGCAATATGTCGGCACGGTGGTCTGGCGCACCGAGCAGATCAAGGCCTCGGGCGGCAAGCCCGGTGATATCGCCGTGCGCGCGGACATCGAGATTCCTGAACGCAAGTTCAAGATGACCATGTCGTTCCGCCGCAACACCGACACGTCGCTGCCCGCCAGCCACACGGCCGAACTCACTTTCGTGCTGCCGCCCGATTTCGCCGGTGGTGGCGTCGCCAATGTGCCGGGCGTGCTGATGAAGTCGAACGAGCAGGCCCGCGGCACGCCGCTGGCCGGTCTCGCGGTCAAGGTCACCGACGGTTTCTTCCTGGTCGGCCTCAGCAATGTCGAAAGCGATCGGACCCGCAACCTGCAGCTCCTGAAGGAGCGGTCGTGGTTCGACATCCCGCTGGTCTATACCAACCAGCGCCGCGCCATCATCGCTATCGAAAAGGGCTCGCCCGGCGATCGCGCCTTCAACGACGCATTTGCGGCCTGGGGCGAGTAACTTCCAGGAAGCTACATACTGTCATTCCGGGGCGCGACCGGCACTTGAACGTCGCCTCGCGCCGCCGCTTCGCGCCCGGAATGACGAGTTAGCGGCCGTCGTGTTTCAGGGTCGCGCCGGCAAGCCTCGCAGCGCGGCGCGCTTACGCTTCCGCCGGTTCGAAATACCGCGGCGCATCGCGCCAGCCATGGGCTGCGGCATGGAGCGCCTTGGCGCGATAATCCAGTTCGAGATCGCAGAGCATGCCGCGCATCTCCAGATCGCTCTCCTCACCGGCGAGGCGGTTGCAATCGTTGGCGCGGTCTCTGAAATAATTTTCCGCCATGATCATGGGTATCGTTTTCCATCGGTTCCGATGGAACTTCGCTGCCCGGTTTGGCGAAGACGTGGCGGGACACCATCAAATAGATGGCAGGTCCCGCTCTTGCGTGGCGAAAGATTGCGCAACGAATGTTATGGCGCGCCGTTCGCGCCTGCGCTCACGGCATGCGACATCAGCGCATGGGCGTCGGTGATGCCGCCGGCGGCATGGCGCATAATGGTCTCCGCCATCATCGCCTTCGTTGCCGGCGTGCGATGCTGCACGGCGATCTGCTCCACGGCCATGTCCAGGACCTGCCGCAGCGTGGCCACATAGTTTGCGTCGAATTTCGGTGTCGGGTCGGTTGTCATGATCCACTCCGTACTCTCGAGCTGCGCGGACGGTGCTGGCGCATTGGGGCGTATCTTGGTCCGTGCGATGAAACGTCGATGACAGATGGTGACATTGTTTTGAAGGGTCGGCGCTGAACCTTTTGCAGTGTTGCGTGACAGCGCGCCGCGCGCATTGCACTGCACGCAAGTGTATTAAAAAGATCGGCAAAATCTTTCGCATGTGTGAGGCCCCAATGAGGTGGCGTGCACATGCGCGCGATTACGGACGCGTGAGTGATCGCGCCGCGGCAAACAGCGCAGGGGATCCAGAGAGAACACACGGAATGGATGCGCTTGCACGGGCGCCTTGCAGCAAGGCGTCCGTGCTCTGCTGATGGGTTCGCCGCTTACTTCAGTGCAATAGCGAGGCCGGAGAGATCGGCATTGACCATCAGGCCGGTCTGGCGGCCGCTGAGTTCCAGCAGCGCGCCTTTCTCGTTGGTGAGCACGATGGCGCTGACGCCGCGGCCCACGGCTGCTCCCGCGCCGCCTGCGCCATAGACGCCGGCCACATCGCGGGGGCTGTTGATGCGGCTGACGCGGCCGGACAGATAGGTCTGCGATGCGCCGAAGACGAGGCCCGCGCTCAAGCCGCCGATCGACAGCGGATAGGTCCGCCCGCGAAAGGTCAGCGTGCCCGAACCGCCCGATGCGCCGATGAACCAGCCGCCCTTCAGCACATTGATGCGGATCGTGCCGCTATCGGCGAAAGCCGCAGAAGAAACGCTGGCGCCGATCAGCGCGAGAGCGGCGACGAGGGTGGTGCGGAAAAGCGAGCGCGACATTGGGGTGTCCTCCGAGGGATGATTCGTTGGCGCAAGGCGAGGCGGCCACAATCCAGCAAATTGATAGCGGGGTCCATGGGCCTTCGGCGCTGTGCGGGCGGCGCGGCGCTGCAATTGACAAATGCGAGCTCCGCAAAACACACTGAGCCATGGCCAGGACCGTCCTCTTTCTCTGCACCGGAAACTACTATCGCAGCCGCTATGCGGAAGAGCTCTTCAATCACCTGGCGCGCCGCACAGGTCTGGACTGGGAGGCGACGTCGCACGCCCTGGCCATCGAGCGGGGCAGGGACAATGTCGGCCCGATGGCGCGACAGACCATCGACGCTCTGACCATCGATGGCATCTCGCCCCTTGGCGCGTCGCGGATGCCGGCGGTCTGCACCCTCGATGCGCTGGAAGCGTCCGATATGATCGTGGCCGTGAAAGAGGCCGAGCACCGTGCTTTGCTCACCGAGCGCTTTCCGGGCTGGGAAAATCGCGTGACCTATTGGCACGTCCATGACATCGACGTGGCGCGTCCCGATGAGGCGCTGCCCGAGCTGAAAGCGCATGTGACGCAATTGGTTCAAAGCCTCAGGCGCTGACGGTCACAGCCATGGGTGGATCAGCTGCGGGGTGGGCCAAGCGAAGCGAGCCCACCACAACAAGCGATCGATGGTGGCGGGCGCTGCGCAGCGGCGCCTTTGCCCGACCTGCGGCTGCTGAGCTGCAGTAGAACTCCCATGCGCAAAGCGCGATGATAGTCGCTGCGATCAGGCCGATGGTCATGCGCCCGACGTCGATCAGGCATCGCGAGACGCAGGACATGGGAGGGGCGTGGATATGGGACGTCGGAGGCATGACGCTTGGTCGATCTAGCGCGATCGAACGTCCAATCTATGCGAGCCGCAGTGCCTAGTGGATGAAGACACGCCTGAGCGATGCAAGGCATGAATGCGTTAACCGGCACCGCGCGCTGCGGCAGCGCTGCCGTGACACCACGCGCGCGGGCCGGTATGGTCGAGCGAGAGAGCGCGCGGCGATGCGCGCTTGCAGCCGGAGTCTTGCGACATGCGGGCAGTGACAATGACAACGCTTCCTGCCTTGCGCCCGTGCAGCACGGCGCTTGCTGTTATCGCGGTGCTGGCGCTGCTCGATGTGACGCTGCTGGTGGCGCGCGAATTGCCGAGCGTGCCGGTGCTGCAGAAGGTCGGCTTCGACATGGAGGCCGCCGGCTTCAAGGCGCGTTTCGCCAACGATGCGGCGGGCAAGATGGCCTTGAGCAAATTGCCGGCCTATCGCTTCGTTGTGCACAATACGCCGAACGGCCCGCGCTATCTCTATGCCGATCCCGGCAAATGCGTGTGCACCTTTGTCGGCAATCGCGACAATTACCTGAACTATCAGGATATCGCGCGCCGCGGCCTGCCGCAGGCGGATTACGTGGCGCCGGACTACAAGACCCAGGCGAGCGCGCTGCTATCAGACGATCCGATCGCGTCGGACCAGATCGACTGGCAGCCCGACAGTCTCGCGGATGCGTTCCGGGATTATTACTGATCCCGATCTCTCCCCGCGTGGTGAAGCCTGGCTTCGGCCGGCGGGGAGAGATCAGGGCCTTAGCCCTCGATCTTGCCGGTGATGATCGGGCCGAACAGCTCCCACTTCTCGCCCTTGAAGCGCTGCATCTGCAGCTGCTCGATCGGGTAGAAGTCGGTGGGCGAGGTCGTGATCGTCACGCCGGGCAGCAATGTGTCTGGCGCGAAGTTCTTGAGGTTCGCCGCTTCCTTCATGATGTTGGCGCGGGTCAGGTTGTCGCCGGCCTGCTTGAGCACCTGAACGATGGTCTGCGCCTGGCCATAGCCGTAGACGACCGAGCCGTCGTTCCTGTCCATGGAGGGGGCATATTTGGCGAGGAAGGCGTAGAATTTCTTCATGCCCTCGTCATTGTCCCAGCTGGAATCGGCGCCGTCCTTGGCGTAGTTCGCCGACAGGATGCCCTGGGCGATCTCGTAACCCGCCGGCTTCATCACGCCGCCGACCGACGCGCCGACATTGCTCTGGATATAAGTTGGTTTCCAGCCGAGCTCCGCCACCTTCTTGATCGCCTGCGCGGCAAATTTCGGCGTAGTGAAGCTGACAAAGGTGTCGGCATTGGTCGACTTCAGCTTGACGATGTGCGAGTCGATCGTCGGCTCGGACACTTCATAGCTGTCTTCAGCCACGATCATCGATGCCGCCTTGGCGCCGAGACCATCCTTCAGACCCTTCAGCATGTCCTTGCCGAAGTCGTCGTTCTGATACATGACCGCGATCTTGGCGTCGGGCTTTTCCTTCAGCAGATAGGCTGCATAGATCCTGGATTCGCTCTGATAGGCAGGCTGCCAGCCCATGGTCCAGGGGAAGTCCTTGTAGTCGCCGAACTTGGTCGCGCCGGTGGCGACGAACAGCTGCGGGACTTTCTTGGCATTCATGTATTTCTGGATGGCGGAATTCGATGCGGTGCCGAGCGAGCTGGCGATGAACAGCACTTCGTCGGATTCGACCAGCTTGCGTGCCTGCTCCACCGCTTTCGGAGGGCTGTATCCATCGTCATAGGTGATGTAATTGATCTTGCGGCCGTTGATGCCGCCCTGATCGTTGATCATCTTGAAATAGGCTTCTTCCATCTTGCCGATCACGCCATAGGCGGATGCGGGCCCGCTATAGGGCATGATGTTGCCGATCTTGATCTCGGTGTCGCTGGCGCCGGTGTCGTATTTTTTCTGGGCGAAGGCAGTGCTGCCAAGGGCGGCACTGAGGGCTGCGGCAACCGTGAACGTCATTGCACGCGAGCTGAACGAAGGCATTTCTGATCTCCCTGATCATTTGATGAAGCCGCGCGGGTTCTTGCTCTTGTTGAATGCTGCGGCGCGTCGGATTGAATACTTTTCCCCTGCAACTAGCAAGAAAAAGCCCCTCACGACTTTCGTCGCAAGGGGCTGTTTTATTGGGCAGTTTTAATGTTCCGCCGTTCGGAGATGCGACGGTTGAGCACCATTCTCCGCAGTGCGAAACGAAGCATCGCCCCGCGGCCAGACGGTGTGACTTAGCCGCCGAGCTTGCTGTCGATCGGCGGGCCGAACACGTCCCACTTCTCGCCGGTGAAACGCATCATGCGTAGCTGTTCGATCGGGTAGAAATCGGTCGCCGAGGTGTTGATCCTGACGCCCGGCAGCAGCGTGTCGGGTGCGAAGTCCTTCAGGCTGGCGGCCTGCTTCATGATATTGGCGCGGGTCAGGTCGTCGCCGGCCTGCTTCAGCACCTGCACCACGGTCTGTGCCTGGCCGTAGCCATAGGCAGCCGAGCTTTCGGCCGGATTGGCGAAGGGGGCGTATTTGGCCAAGAAATCCAGATACTTCTTCATGCCCTCGTCGTCCTTCCACTGCGGATCGATGGCGTCCTTGGCATAGGCCAGCGACAACACGCCCTGGGAGTTATCGACGCCTGCCGGACGCATCACCGCGCCAACGGACGAGCCGACATTGCTCTGGAAGTACATCGGCTTCCAGCCGATCTCGGCGACCTTCTTGATCGCCTGCGCGGCGAATTTCGGCGTCGAGATCGAGAGGAAAATGTCGGCGCCCGACGCCTTCAGCTTGACGATGTGCGAGTCGATGGTCGGCTCGGATACTTCGTAGCCGTCCTCGGCAACGATCATCGATGCCTTGTCGCCGAGGCCGTCCTTCAGGCCCTTCAGCATGTCCTTGCCCATATCGTCGTTCTGATAGAGCACGGCGATCTTGCCGTTCGGTCTTTCGGTGATCGCATATTGCGCGAAGATGCGGCCTTCGCTCTGATAGGCCGGCTGCCAGCCCATGGTCCATGGCGAGGTCTTGTATTCGCCGAACTTGGTCGCGCCGGTGGCGACGAACAGCTGCGGGATTTTCTTCGCGTTCAGGTATTTCATGATCGCGGTGTTGGAGGGCGTGCCGAGCGGGCCGAACACGAACAGAACTTCGTCGGATTCGACCAGCTTGCGGGTCTGTTCCACGGCCTTGGCCGGGCTGTAGGCGTCGTCATAGCTGATGAAGCTGATCTTGCGGCCGTTGATGCCGCCCTGATCGTTGATCATCTTGAAGTAGGCTTCTTCCATCTTCCCGATGATGCCGTAGGCGGACGCAGGGCCGCTATAGGGAATGATGTTGCCGATCTTGATCTCGGTATCGCTCGCCCCGGTGTCGTATTTCTTCTGGGCATTCGCGGAAGTTGAGAAGGCGAGAAACGCAAACGCCGCGCTCGAGAGCGCGGCGGTGCGCAGAAAGTTTCTGCAGTTCATAGGTCCTCAGTTTTTACGTAGTTTGCCGATCAGGCTTTGTGCCAAATAGGCGAGTTGCCTGGCCCCGTTCGGGAGCAGGAAGATGATGATGATCAGGATGACGCCAAACACGGCGCCCGACAGACCCTTCGAGACGTGTTCCGCAATGTTCGGAACGAAGACGATGAAGGCCGCACCGGCGAGCGAGCCGGGAAGCCAGCCGACGCCGCCGACGACCATGCCCAGGAACAACGCGATGGCGAGCTGGATGGTGTAGCCATCCGGCGCCACGAACTGCACGGCGATGGCGCCGAGACCGCCGGCAACGCCGGTGATGCCGGCGCTGACGCCGAAGGCCAGCGTCTTGTAGAGCGAGACGTCCACACCCATCGCCGAGGCGGCGATTTCGTTGTCGCGGATCGCCATCATGGCCCGGCCCGACCGCGATTTCAGCAGGTTGACCGAGAAGATGTAGATCACGATCGCAACCACGAGCGTGAAGAAGTACAGCCACATGTCCTGCGACACTTTCAGACCCAGCGAGGCCAGGATCTCCGGTGCATCAGGCTTGGTGACGACAAGGCCCTGTACGCCGCCGGTCCAGTGTTCGAACACGCCGAGCTTCAGGAGCTGCGGCATCGCCACGGCGAGGGCGAAGGTCGCCAGCGCGAGGTAGACGCCGGAGAGCCGAAGCGCCGGCAGGCCGAACAGGAAGCCGGCGATGAAGCAGACCAGACCGGCCACCGGGAGCGTCAATGCGTAGTTGACGCCGGCATGTTCCATGAGGATTGCCGACGTATAGGCGCCGAGGGCGTAGAACGCGCTCTGGCCGAGCGAGAACTGGCCGCTGGCGCCGGTCAGGATGTTCAGTGCGAGAACCGCGATGGCGTAGATCAGCCACATCGTCATCTGAAAGATGATGAAGTTCTTCACGAACAGCGGCGTGACGATGAGCAGCGCCAGGATGATCAGCGACGCGAGCGGGCCGAGCGCCATATCCTTTTTCGGAACGGCGGCGACCACGGGAGCGGTGGAGACGTCTTGAACGGTGCTCATGATCAAACTCGCTTCACGATGGTACGGCCGAACAGGCCATTGGGCTTGACGACCAGCACGGTGATGATCAGCGCCAGCGCGATGGGCAGCTTCAGCTCGTTACCGACACCCGGGATATAGGTGCCGACGAGGTTCTCGAAGACGCCGACAAGGAACCCGCCAATGACGGCGCCGAGCGGGCTCGTCAGACCGCCGACGACGGCCGCGGCAAATCCGTAGATCAGGACGCCGCCCATCATGTTGGGCTCAAGAAACACCACCGGGGCGATCAGCATGCCGGCGATTGAACCGATCGCGGCTGCCATGCCCCAGCCGAGTGCGATCATCCATGACGTGTTGATACCGACCAGCCGTGCCGATTCAGGCAAAGTGGCGGCCGCACGCATGGCGAGACCGACGCGGGTGTAGCGGAAGAAGATGAACAGCAGGACCAGCAGGATCAGCGTCACGCCGATCATGCCGGCCTGATGCGTGGAGATCAGCTGGCTGCCGAGGAACGGCGACGAGCCGAATGGCGACGGGAACTGCTTGATGGTGAAGTCCCAGGTCAGGCCGGCGACGCTGTTGATGATGGCGAACAGGGCGATGAAACCGGCGACGTGGGTCAGCACCGGTGCGTTGGCGAGGGGCTTGAACAAAGCCCGCTCGATGACGATGCCGCCGACAAAGGAGAACACCAGCGTGAGCGCGAACGCGCCCCAATAGGGCATGCCCCACTGCATCATCTGCCAGGCGACGAAGGTCGAGAACATCGCCATTTCGCCTTGGGCGAAGTTCAGGTGGTCGATCGCCTGGTAGATCATCACGACCGCGAGCGCCATACAGGCGTAGATCGCGCCGGTGGCGATGCCAGCCAGGACTTGATTGGTAAAGAGTTCCATGGCCGTCCCCTCAATATCCCAGATACGATTTACGGACGTCTTCATTGTTCGCGATCTCGTCGGCAGTGCCGGACATCACGATGCGTCCTGTTTCGATGACATAGGCCTTGTCGGCGAGTTCGAGCGCGAGCTGTGCGTTCTGTTCGACGACCAGGATCGAGACCTTGTCCTCGCGGTTGATCTTGCCGAGGATCTTGAACAGATCCCGCACGATCAGGGGCGCCAGGCCGAAGGACGGCTCGTCCAGCAGCATCAGGCGGGGACGCAGCATCAGTGCGCGGGCAACCGCGAGCATCTGCTGTTCGCCGCCGGAGAGTGTGCCGGCCTGCTGGGTGTGGCGCTGCTTGAGCACCGGGAAGTGGGCATACATGCGCTCGATATCGTCACCGATCGCCTTGGTGTCCTTGCGGCTGATCGCGCCGAGCTGCAGGTTCTCTTCCACCGTCATGGTGGTGAAGGTGCCGCGGCCCTGCGGAACATGGGCGATGCCCAGCCGCACGATGCTTTCGGTCGAGCGGTTGCCGAGCTTCTTGCCCTCGAACTCGATCGAGCCGGTGGAGCGGATCATGTTGCAGATCGAGCGCAGCGTGGTGGTCTTGCCGGCACCATTGGCGCCGAGCAGGGTGGTCAGGCTGCCTTCCTGCAGTTCGAATTCGAGGCCGTGCAACGCCTGGACCTGGCCGTAATACGCACGCAGGTCTTTTACGTGAAGCATCGCGGTCATGAGTCTTTGTCTCCCAGATAAGCCTTGATCACAGCAGGGTCTTTCTGGACGGCAGCGGGGGTGCCTTCAGCGAGCTTCTTGCCGAAATTCAGTGCGACGACATGATCGGCGATCGACATCACGAGACCCATGTGATGCTCGACCAGCAGAACCGTGACACCGCGATCGTCGCGGATGCGGCGGATCAGGTCACCGAGGATATAGACTTCCTCGTGATTGAGACCGCCTGCGGGCTCGTCGAGCAGCAGGATCTTCGGCTCGGCGGCAAGCGCGCGCGCCAGCTCGACGCGCTTCTGCGTGCCGAACGGCAATCCGCTGACGATCGTATCGGCAACGCCATGGAGGTCGAGATAATCAAGGATGTCGTTGACGTCCTTGTTGATCGCAGCTTCTCCTGATCGAACCCATGGCAGCTTCAGCGAGTCGCTGATGATGTCGCTGTTGGTGCGCGCATGCTTGCCGATGCGGACGTTGTCCCGCACAGTGAGCTTGGGGAACAATGCGACGTTCTGGAAGGTGCGACCGATGCCGATCTCGGAGATCTTGTGCGCGGGGCGCTTCAGGATCGTCTCGCCTTCCATCAGAATATCGCCCTTGCTCGGCTGGTAGAGCCGGCTGAGGCAATTGAACAGCGTGGTCTTGCCGGCGCCGTTCGGTCCGATGAGGCCGAGGATGTGACCCTTCTGCATGTCGAACGAGACGCCGTTCAACGCGATGATGCCGCCGAACACGACGCTGACGTCGCGAACCGAAAGCAGCGGCGCCGTCGATGTGACAGGCGCGCGCTCTGCGAGTTGTGCTTGCGTCATGTGCGGCGCCCCTCGATCGTCGGCTGCGGCGAAGTGTTCCGCAGGTCACGACGATGAAGGCGGTCAGAGCCCTTCAACAATGCGTGCAACTTTCCCTCCTGATCTGATTTTCTTGCTGTCGAGTTTTTTGGATTGTGGCGCAGCTGCTCCCCCGAGCGCCGCTTCGATGTTCCTTACCATCGCCAATAAGCGAGGTCCAATATCGTTGAGCAGCCGCTCTTCCGTGAAGCGAAACGCCGGCGCGCCGCAGTTAAAGGCATAGGGGCCGGTGCCGTCATTCAGTGTCATCGCAACACCGGCCGCGTGCACGTCGTCCTGCCACTCGCCAGCCGAGATGACAAAGCCGTGGCGTGCGACCATTTCGCCCGCGCGTTCAAGTCCGTCGCGCATCTTCGACCAGCGATGTCCGTAGTGCTCGCGAAATTCGCGCAATAATTGGGCACGCTCTTCCGGGGGCAATGCCCAGAAATAGGCGCGGCCCATCGCTGTGGTTGCAATGGGAATGCGCGAGCCGACGTCGAGTTGAACGCCGACGGTGAGACTGGAACGGCTCTGTCCGAAATAGATCATGCTCAGGCGATCGCGCGCGCCGACTGCGCAGGCACCGCCGGTCTGGCGCATCAATTCGTCGCGAAACGATTCCGAGAGATGCTTAACGCCCAGGTTCGCAAGTGCAGCATACCCCAGGGCCATAGCTGCTGGCGCGAGTTGATACTTCTCGAAGCGTGGCACGGGTGTAAGGTAGCCCAACTTCGTAAGCGTATAAGTCAATCGCGAGATGGTTGGCTTCGGCAGTTTGGTGCGGGCAGCAATCTCCTGATTGCCGAGAAGTCCGTCATTGGGGCGAAATGCACGCAACACATCCAGGCCGCGGGCCAGTGCGACGACGAAATTGCGATCTGTCGCCACATTCTTCGCTGGACGTTTCATGCTTCCCTGGATGTTTCATACGATTGCTGTGCCGCCCTCGTTGACAAGGGACGCTCTTCAAAATAACCCTCCGTGTCAAGATGTGGAATTAAATTTCGCAGTGCGAAACTAAGAAAATCAGACCGGTAAACGTAGCCAAGGAGAATGCCGTGAGCGATGTTGTAAAGCTTGAGCGTCATGATGAAGTCGCCATCGTCACGATCAACTCTCCGCCTGTGAATGCATTGAGTGCGGCGGTTCGCCGCGGCATTTTTGAAAATGTCAAAGCTGCTGCAGCCGATCCTGCTGTGAAGGCGATCGTCATCGCGTGCGCAGGCCGTACCTTTGTTGCCGGTGCCGACATCACCGAATTCGGCAAGCCGCCGCAGTCGCCCGGATTGAGCGAAGTCATTGCGGAAATCGAGAATTGTTCCAAGCCGGTAATTGCTGCCATTCACGGCACTGCGCTCGGCGGCGGCCTCGAGCTCACGCTCGGCTGTCACTTCCGCGTGGCCACAAAGGAAGCCAAGCTCGGCCTGCCTGAGGTCAAGCTCGGCCTGTTGCCGGGTGCCGGCGGCACGCAGCGCCTGCCGCGCGCGGTGGGTCCGGAGCTCGGCGTCAAGATGGTCGTCACCGGCGATCCGATCAGCGCTTCCGAGGCCTTGAAGAATGGCCTGATCGAGGAGATCGTCGAAGGCCCGGCGTCTGGCGCCGAAGCGTTTGCGCGCAAGGTCATCGCCGAGAAGCGTCCGCTGCGCCTGCTGCGCAACGACGATTCCAAGCTCGCTGCCGCCCGCGCCGACCGCACGATCTTCACGAACGCTGCCGCCGCCGCCAACAAGAAGAACCGCGGCATGAACGCGCCGCTGGCCTGCGCGGAGGCGGTGAGCTGGACGCTCGATGTGCCGTTCGACGAAGCGCTGAAGAAGGAGCGCGAGATGTTCCTCAAGCTGGTCGCCGACGACCAGTCGAAGGCGCAGCGTTATGCGTTCTTCTCCGAGCGCGAAGCCGCCAAGGTCCAGAACGTGCCGGAAGGCGTCAAGCCGCGTCCGGTCGAGCGCGTCGCCATCATCGGCGCCGGCACCATGGGCGGCGGTATTGCGATGTCCTTCGCCAATGCCGGTATTCCCGTCACGCTGATCGAGACCGGCGAGGATCAGCTCAAGCGCGGCCTCGGCATCATGCAGAAGAATTACGAGGCGACCGCAGCCCGCGGCGGCATTCCTGCCGATGCGCCGGCCAAGCGCATGGCGCTGATCAACGGCGTCGTTGGTCTTGAGAACGTCAAGGACGTCGACCTGGTGATCGAAGCCGTGTTCGAGACCATGGCGATCAAGAAGGAAGTGTTCACCGCACTGGACAAATACGCCAAGCCGGGCGCCATCCTCGCCAGCAACACGTCCTATCTGAACATCGACGAGATCGCAGCCGTCACCAAGCGTCCGCAGGACGTGCTCGGCATGCACTTCTTCTCGCCGGCCAATGTCATGAAGCTGTGCGAAATCGTTCGCGCCGACAAGACCGCTCCTGATGCGCTGGTGACGGCTGTCGCCGTCGCGCGCAAGATCGCCAAGGTCCCGGCCGTGGTGGGTGTCTCCGACGGCTTCGTCGGTAACCGCATGCTGGCGGCCCGCTCCAAGCAGTCCGAGAAGCTGTTGTTCGAAGGTGCGCTGCCGCAGCAGGTCGATGCCGTCGTCACCAAGTTCGGCATGCCCATGGGGCCGTTCGCCATGGGCGATCTCGCCGGCCTCGATATCGGCTGGCGCTCCCGCAAGGATCGCGGCATCACCTCGCCGATCGCCGACGCGCTCTGCGAAGCCGGCCGCTTCGGCCAGAAGACCGGCAAGGGCTACTACAAGTATGAAGCCGGCTCCCGTGCGCCGGTGCCGGATCCGGATGTCGAGAAGCTTATCGACGACACCTGCCGCAGCCTGGGCCTGACCCGTCGGGCCGTCAGCGACCAGGAAATCCTGGAGCGCATGATGTATCCGATGATCAACGAGGGTGCGCGCATCCTCGAGGAGAAGGTGGCATCGCGTCCGAGCGATATCGACGTGATCTGGCTCTATGGCTATGGCTGGCCGATCTATCGCGGCGGCCCGATGTTCTATGCCGATCAGGTCGGTCTCAAGCAGATCGTCGAGCGCCTGCAGCTCTACGCCAAGCAGACCAACGATCCCTCGCTGGAGCCGGCTGCGCTGCTGAAGAAGCTGGCAGATGAAGGCAAGACCTTCGCGTCGTTGGCGAAGGGCTGAGATGGCCGGGAGCGCTCACTGCTCTTTTCCCTCCCCCTTGTGGGGAGGGGGGCCGACCGAAGGTCGGTCGGGGGGTAGCCCCGCACTCAGAGCTTGTGGCACCCCCACCCCGGCCTCGGCTTCCGTCGATGCTGCGCATCGACGTCGCTCGGCCGACCCTCCCCACAAGGGGGAGGGATATGACGCGCAGCGGCTACTATCATTGCAGGTCCATCGTCCATGACCCATCCCGGCGAGCAGCACTACCCACCGGGCGTCACATGGGACGCGCCGATCGCGCGTGGGTCCTTGCCGGGCCTGCTTGCCGACTCCGTCGCAAAATATGGCGACCGCACCGCCATCGAATTCCGCGACCAGCCGATCTCGTTCAACGATCTGCAGGCGCGTGTCGATATCGTTGCCGCTGCCTTGATGCGCGCCGGCTACGGCCGCGGCGATTCCATCGGCATCTTCCTCGGCAACACGCCGGATCATCCCGTCCATTTCTTCGGCGGCCTCAAGGCCGGCGCGCGGCTGGTGCATCTGTCGCCGCTCGACGGCGAGATCGCGCTGTCGCACAAGTTGCGCGATTCCGGCGCCCGCGTGCTGGTCACCAGCAATCTGGCGACGCTGCTGCCTATGGCGCTCAAGTTTCTCGACAAGGGCCTGCTCGACAGGGTGATTGTCTGCGAGGACGACGACTGGGGTGCGGTGAACAATCCGCAACTGCCGCTGCCGGAAAATCCCGCCATCGTCACATTCCGCAATTTCACCGCGGGCGCGACGCCGCCGGCGCAGTGGCCGGAGATTTCGGCGGATGACGTTGCGCTGCTGCAATATACCGGCGGCACCACCGGCCTGCCGAAGGGCGCGATGCTGAGCCACGGCAATCTGACCTCCGCCGTGTCGATCTATAATCTGTGGGGTTCACCGGCACGTGCCGCGCGCAACCAGGTTGAACGCGTCATCTGCGTGCTGCCGCTGTTTCATATCTATGCGCTGACCGTGATCCTGCTCGGCCGCATCAGCCTCGGCGACACCATCTCGCTGCATCAGCGTTTCGATGTCACCCGCGTGCTCGACGACATCGAGACGAAGAAGGCCACGATCTTTCCCGGCGTGCCCACCATGTGGATCGCCATTGCCGCTGATCCGTCCCTTGAAAGCCGCGATCTGTCGTCGCTGATCTCAGCGGGCTCTGGCGGCGCGCCGTTGCCGGATGAAGTCGCGCGCCTGTTCGAACGCAAGACCGGCCTCAAGCTGAAGAGCGGCTGGGGTATGACCGAGACGTGCTCGCCGGGCACCAGCCATCCGCCGGGTGGCCTCGACAAGCCGGGCTCCATCGGTCTGATGATGCCGGGTATCGAGCTCGACGTCGTGTCGCTCGACGATCCCACCAGGGTGCTTGGCACCGGCGAGACCGGCGAGATCCGCATCAAGGGACCGAACGTCACCAGAGGCTACTGGAACCGGGCGCAGGAAAGCGCCGAATCCTTCGTCGGCGATCGCTTCCTCACCGGCGATATCGGCTACATGGACGAAGACGGCTTCTTCTATCTGGTCGATCGCAAGAAGGACATGATCATCTCCGGCGGCTTCAACGTCTATCCGCAGATGATCGAGCAGGCGATCTACGAACACCCGTCGGTGCAGGAAGTGATCGTGATCGGTGTTTCCGATCAATATCGCGGCGAAGCGGCCAAGGCCTTTATCAGGCTGCGCAGCGGCGCGGCGCCGTTCACCATCGATGAACTGCGCGCGTTTCTCACCGGCAAGCTCGGCAAGCATGAACTGCCGGCCGCCGTGGAATTCGTCGACGATTTGCCGCGCACCGCGGTCGGAAAACTGTCGCGCCACGCCTTGCGCGGCCTGCAACCCACGCCCATCATCAATCAACAACAAACCGCCTCCGGAGGATCTCGCCTATGACCGAAGCCGTTATCGTTTCCACCGCCCGCACGCCGATCGGCAAGGCCTATCGCGGCGCCCTCAACGCCACCGAAGGCGCGACACTTCTCGGCCATGCCATCGAGCACGCTGTGAAGCGCGCCGGCATCGATCCGAAGGAAGTCGAGGATGTGGTGATGGGCGCAGCCCTGCAGCAGGGCTCGACCGGCGGCAACATCGCCCGCAAGGCGCTGCTCCGCGCCGGCCTGCCGGTCACTGTCGGCGGCACCACCATCGATCGCCAGTGCGCTTCGGGTCTGCAGGCCATCGCGCTCGCTGCACGCTCGGTGATCTTCGACGGTGTCGAGATCGCAGTTGGCGGCGGCGGCGAGTCGATTTCGCTGGTGCAGAACGAGCACGCCAACAAGTTCCACACCGTCGATCCCGAACTGATGAAGATCAAGGCCGACGTCTATATGCCGATGCTCGACACCGCCGAGACGGTGGCCAAGCGCTACAACATCTCGCGCGAGCGTCAGGATGAGTATTCGCTGGAGAGCCAGCGCCGCACGGCGGCCGCGCAGCAGGGCGGCAAGTTCAACGACGAACTGGCGCCGATCTCCACCCGGATGGGCGTCGTCGACAAGGCCACCGGCGAAGTCTCGTTCAAGGACATCACGCTGTCCAAGGATGAAGGTCCGCGTCCGGAAACCACCGCGGAAGGTCTCGCCGGGTTGAAGGCCGTGCGCGGCGATGGCTTCACCATCACTGCCGGCAACGCCTCGCAGCTCTCGGACGGCGCCAGCGCCACCGTGATCATGAGCGACAAGCTCGCTGCACAGAAGGGCCTCAAGCCGCTCGGCATCTTCCGCGGCTTCGTCTCCGCCGGCTGCGAGCCGGACGAGATGGGCATCGGTCCGGTGTTCGCCGTGCCGCGCCTGCTCAAGCGTCATGGCCTCAAGATCGAGGACATCGATCTCTGGGAGCTCAATGAAGCTTTCGCCGTGCAGGTTCTGTATTGCCGCGACAAGCTCGGCATTGATCCGGAGAAGCTCAACGTCAATGGCGGCGCGATCTCGGTCGGCCATCCCTATGGCATGTCGGGCGCACGTCTCGCCGGTCACGCACTGATCGAAGGCCGTCGCCGCAAGGCGAAGTATGCCGTCGTCACCATGTGCGTCGGTGGCGGCATGGGCTCCGCCGGCCTGCTCGAAATCGTTCAGTAACTGTCGTTCCGGGGCGGGCGCCGCGCGAGCCGCGCACGAACCCGGAACCTCGACATGTTCATCACTCCGGGATTCCGGGTTCGCTCGCAGGCGCCCCGGAATGACGAGCTAGGAAATTCGGTAAAACAAGGAGGATCCGATGGATCTGAGCTTCAGCAAAGAAGAACTGGCATTCCGTGACGAAGTGCGAACCTTCTTCCACGAAAGCCTCGACCCTGCGACGCGCAAGAAGCTGCAGGAAGGTCACCACACGTCCAAGGAAGATCTGGTCAACTGGCAGCGCACGCTGAACAAGAAGGGCTGGGCAGTTCCGCATTGGCCGAAGGAATATGGCGGCACCGGCTGGTCGGCCGTGCAGCAATACATCTTCCTCGAAGAACTGCAGAAGACTCCTGCGCCGCCGCCGCTGCCGTTCGGCGTCAACATGGTCGGCCCGGTGATCTACACCTTCGCCAATGAAGCGCAGAAGAAGCACTTCCTGCCGCGCATTGCGAATATCGACGACTGGTGGTGCCAGGGCTTCTCGGAGCCGGGTTCGGGTTCGGATCTCGCTTCGCTGAAGACCACCGCCAAGAAGAAGGGCGATACCTACATCGTCAACGGCCAGAAGACCTGGACCACGCTGGCGCAATATGCCGACTGGATCTTCTGCCTCTGCCGTACCGACCCCGATGCGAAGAAGCAGTCGGGCATCTCTTTCATCCTCATCGACATGAAGTCGAAGGGCATCACCGTCCGTCCGATCCAGACCATCGATGGCGGGCACGAAGTCAACGAAGTGTTCTTCGATGACGTCGTGGTGCCGGCCGAGAATCTCGTCGGCGAGGAGAACAAGGGCTGGGACTACGCCAAGTTCCTGCTCGGCAACGAGCGCGTCAACATCGCGCGCGTCGGCATGTCCAAGGAGCGTATCCGTCGCATCAAGGAACTCGCCGGCAAGGTGCGTTCGGGCGACAAGCCGCTGATCGAGGATCCGCAGTTCCGCCAGAAGCTGGCAGCGACCGAGATCGAGCTGAAGGCGCTCGAACTGACGCAGATGCGTGTTGTTGCTGCCGAAGGCAAGCACGGCAAGGGCAAGCCGGATCCGGCCTCCTCGATCCTCAAGATCAAGGGTTCGGAAATCCAGCAGACGCTCACCGAGCTCTTGCTCGAAGTCACCGGTCCGTTCGCGATGCCCTTCGTGCCCGAGAGCGATGACGGCCGCAACGATCCCGGCGATTGGGCCTCGACCATCGCGCCCGGCTATTTCAACTACCGCAAGGTGTCGATCTACGGCGGCTCCAACGAGATCCAGCGCAACATCATCGCGAAAGCGGTGCTGGGGCTGTGATCTAAGAGCGGACTGTAGGATGGGTAGAGCGAAGCGAAACCCATCATCTTCTTCCGAGCGCAGCATGGGTTTCGCTGCGCTCTACCCATCCTACGGCTGCAACGTCTGCAACGAATTCAATTCACACGCGCGTCACGCGCGACCTGAGGAAGAGAACATGGATTTTGATTTGTCGGAGGAGCAACGCCTCCTCAAGGACAGCGTCGACGGCCTGTTGAAGGCGTCCTACGATTTCGAGACCCGCAAGAAATATCGCGCCGAAAAGGGCGGCTGGAGCAAGGACGTCTGGGGCAAGTTTGCCGAACAGGGCCTGCTCGGCCTGCCGTTCTCGGAAGAAGACGGCGGCTTCGGCGCCGGTCCGATCGAGACCATGATCGTGATGGAAGCGCTCGGCCGCAATCTCGTGGTCGAGCCCTATCTCGACACGGTGATGATCGGCGGCGGCTTCCTGCGTCGCGGTTCGGCCGAACAGCGCGCCGCGCATCTGCCGGGCATTGTCGATGGTTCGAAGACGCTGGCCTTCGCGCAGCTTGAGCGGGACTCGCGCTACGATCTCAGCGACGTCTCCACATCAGCCAAGAAGAGCGGCTCGGGCTACACGCTGTCCGGCGAGAAGTTCGTCGTCGGTCACGGCGACACGGCTGACACGCTGATCGTCACCGCACGCACGGCCGGCGGCCATCGCGATGCCAAGGGCGTCGGTGCATTCCTGGTGCCGGCGAATGCCAAGGGTGTCGACATCCGCGGCTATGAGACCCAGGACGGCAGCCGCGCCGCCGACATCAAGCTCAACAATGTCGAGGTCGGCGCCGATGCGGTGATCGGCGATGCCGAGAACGGCCTCTCGCTGATCGAGCAGGTCGTCGACGATGCCCGCATCGCGCTCTGCGCCGAAGCGGTCGGTGCGATGGAAGAAGCACTGAAGGTCTCGATCGAGTACATCAAGGAGCGCAAGCAGTTCGGCGTTGCCATCGGCTCGTTCCAGGCGCTGCAGCATCGCGGCGCCGACATGTTCACCGCGCTGGAGACGGCGCGCAGCATGTCCTATCTGGCCTCGATGGCGGCAACCTATGACGATCTCGACGAACGCGCCAAGACGGTCGCCGCTGCCAAGGTGCAGATCGGCCGCTCCGCCCGCTTCGTTGGCCAGTCCGGTGTGCAGCTCCATGGCGGCGTCGGCGTCACCATGGAGTACAAGATCGGCCATTACTTCAAGCGGCTGACCATGATCGAGCAGCAGTTCGGCGATGCGGACTATCATCTGCGCCGCGTGGCGCAGGCGGGCGGGATCACGGAGTAGGGCTTGCCTGCTAACCTCTCCCCGCTTGCGGGGAGAGGTCGTCACTGACATGCGAAGCATGTGAGTGACGGGTGAGGGGGCTCTCCATACGCTCCGAGCTCGCTGAGAGTCCCCCTCACCCGTCGCGGACTTCGTCCACGCCACCCTCTCCCCGCATGCGGGGAGAAGCGTTGCGCGCCGCCGTTCCTTCCACAAAACTCCCAAGGAGACCTGCCCGTGAAAAATCCATTCGATCTCACCGGCAAGGTCGCCGTCATCACCGGCTCCAGCCGCGGTATCGGCAAGGCATCCGCTGAACTGCTCGCCAGCCTCGGTGCCAAGGTCGTCGTGTCCAGCCGCAAGGCGGATGCCTGTCAGGCCGTTGTCGATGGCATCAAGGCCAATGGCGGCGACGCCCATGTCATTCCCTGCAACATCTCCCGCCGTGACGAGATCGACGCGCTCGTTGACGGCACCGTGAAGCATTACGGTCCGATCGACATCCTGGTCTGCAACGCTGCCGTGAATCCCTATTATGGCCCGCTGCTCGATATTGCGGATGAGGCCTTCGACAAGATCATGGGCTCCAACGTCAAGAGCAATATCTGGCTCTGCGCCAAGGCGATCCCGGCCATGGCCGAGCGCGGCAAGGGCTCCGTTGTGATCATCTCCTCCATCGGCGGCTTGCGCGGCTCCACGGTGATCGGCGCCTACGGCATCTCCAAGGCTGCCGACTTCGCCCTGTGCCGCAGTCTTGCCGGCGAATGGGGTCCGAAGGGCGTGCGCGTCAATTGCATCGCGCCGGGTCTGGTGAAGACCGATTTCGCCAAGGCGCTGTGGGAAGACGAGGCCAATCTCAAGCGCCGCACCGCCACCACGCCGCTGCGCCGGATCGGCGAGCCCCATGAGATCGCCGGCGCCGTTGCCTATCTCGGCTCGGACTCGTCCACCTTCATGACCGGCCAGACCATCGTCATCGACGGCGGAGTCACCACGGCGTCGGTGTGACGTCCTTACCCTCCCCTGAAGGGGGAGGGGCGATGAACGCGTAGCGTTCGTCGGGGTGGGGTGAAGCCACAGACGCTGTCGCCCCCAGCTTCACCCCACCCCGCCTCTCACCGCGCTGCGCGCGATGATCGCCGACCCCCCCTGCAGGGGAGGGTAAGAAATCCCTGAAACCGACCTTCCGCGGTAACAACTCACCGGCTGCCTTAATCCTTTCCCGTTTTTTAACATTTCAGGCGCACGGATATCCGCAGCTGGAGAGTGCCCGTGCGGCAGACGGATATCGCGATCATTGGTGGCGGCCTCGCCGGATCGACGGCTGCGGCGATGCTCGGTCGCGCCGGTGTGTCTGCGATCCTGATCGAGCCGCACCAGGTTCATCCGCCTGAACTCCGCTGCGAGAAGATCAGCGGCGGCGTCCAGCTCGACCGGCTGCGCAAGACAGGTCTCGCCAATGCGGTGCTGTCAGCCGCCACCCATGACGACGAGATCTGGATCGCGCGCTTCGGCCGCGTGATCGACAAGCGCCCCAGCCAGCAGCACGGTTTTCTCTACGACACGCTGGTCAACACCGTGCGTGGCGAGATCCCGTCCACCGTCGAGACCATTCACGCCAAGGCGACCTCGATCGCCACATCGGCTGATCGCCAGACCATCGGCCTGTCCAATGGCGAAGAGATTTCCGCGCGCCTCGTTGTCCTCGCCAATGGCGCCAGCGTCAGCCTGCGCGATCAGCTCGATATCGGCCGCCCGGTCATCTCGGCCAATCATTCGATCTCGGTCGGCTTCGATATCGCGCCGGTCGGCCGCGACCGCTTTGCATTTCCCGCGCTGACCTATTTTGCCGAAACGACGGTTCACCGCACGGCCTATCTCACGCTGTTTCCTATTGGTGAGACCATGCGGGGCAACCTGTTCGTCTATCGCGAGACCGACGATCCCTGGATTCGCCAGATGCGCCGGACGCCCGAGGCGGCACTCGACGCCTGCCTGCCGAAACTGCGTGGGCTGATCGGTGACTACAGGATCTCCGGCGATATCAGGATCCGCCCCATCGATCTCTATGAGAGCGACAACGTGGTCCAGCCCGGCGTCGTCTTGGTCGGCGATGCCTTTGCCTCGCCATGCCCGGGCAGCGGCTGTGGCACCGACAAGGTGTTTACCGATGTCGCACAGCTCTGCAGCGTGCATATCCCGAACTGGCTCGCCACCCCCGGCATGGGTGCAGCCAAGATCGCGCAATATTACGCCGATCCGCTGAAGCTGGAATGCGATGCCTGGGCCACCGGCAAGGCGTTCAAGCTGCGCTCGGTGACAATAGAGAATTCGTTGTACTGGCGCGCGCAGCGCTGGGCGCGGTTCCTCGGCCGGCTCGGCGAGGGCGTCGTGCGCCGCACCCGCGAGACGTTGCCACGCGAGCTGGCGATGATCCCGGCTGCTCTGGTCATGATGATCGATTCCGCGACCTGATCGTCGTCGTTGCCGGACGCGGCCGCTTGACGTGCCCGCGCTAATCCGGTTGCCTGCGCCTCCAAATACAACGCGACCGCAATCTTCCGGGAAGAAGCGCACATGTCTTTCGTGATGGCCATTGATCAGGGCACCACATCCTCCCGCGCGATGATCTTTCGCGCCGATATCTCGATCGCGGCCTCCGCGCAGCAGGAATTCCCGCAGCATTTTCCAGCCTCCGGCTGGGTCGAGCACGAGCCGGAGGATATCTGGACCTCGACGCTGCAAGTCTGCCGCGCGGCCATGACAAAGGCCGGCGTGACGGCGAAGGACATCGCCGCCATCGGCATCACCAATCAGCGCGAGACCACCGTGGTGTGGGACCGCGTCACGGGCCAGGCCGTGCATCGCGCCATCGTCTGGCAGGACCGTCGCACCGCGGAGATCTGCGCGCGACTCAAGGCCGATGGCCACGAGCCGATGATCTCCAGCAAGTCCGGCCTGATCATCGATCCGTATTTCTCCGGGACCAAGGTGGCGTGGATCCTCGATCATGTGCCCGGTGCGCGCGACCGTGCCGAGCGCGGCGAACTCCTGTTCGGCACCGTGGATTGCTATCTGCTGTGGCGGCTGACGGAGGGGGCGGTGCATGCCACCGACGCCACCAATGCCTCGCGCACGCTACTGTTCAACATCCACACCGGTGAATGGGATGATGAGCTTCTGAAGCTGCTGCGCGTGCCCAAGGCGATGCTGCCCAGGGTGCAGGATTCCTCGTCGGATTTCGGCAGCACCGATCTGTTCGGCGGCACGATCGTGATCGGTGGCATCGCCGGGGATCAGCAGGCAGCAACCATCGGACAGGCATGTTTTGCGCCAGGCATGATCAAGTCGACTTATGGCACCGGCTGTTTTGCGCTGCTCAACACCGGTACGACGCCGGTGGTCTCGAAGCACAAGCTGCTGACCACCGTGGCCTATCAACTGAACGGCGTGCGGACCTATGCGCTCGAAGGTTCGATCTTCGTTGCCGGTTCGGCGGTGCAATGGCTGCGCGACGGGCTCGGCATCATCAAGAGCGCCGCCGAAAGCGGGCCGCTCGCGGACCAGAACGATTCATTGCAATCGGTCTATCTGGTTCCGGCCTTTGTCGGGCTCGGTGCGCCCTACTGGAATCCCGATGTACGCGGCGCACTGTTCGGATTGACGCGCAACACCGGCCCGGCCGAACTCGCCCATGCCGCGCTGGAAAGCGTCTGCTACCAGACGAGGGATCTCTATGCGGCGATGCGTGCCGACTGGCCCGATGTCTCGGCGGCGACAGTTGTGCTGCGCGTCGACGGCGGCATGACCGCGTCGGACTGGACCATGCAGCGTCTCGCCGATCTCTTGAACGCCCCTGTCGATCGCCCCATGATTCAGGAGACCACCGCGCTGGGCGCTGCCTATCTCGCCGGTCTCAAGGCTGGCGTATTTCCCGAACCCGCAAAGTTCGCTGACAACTGGCGCCTCGAGCATCGCTTCAAACCGGTGATGAGCGAGGCCACGCGCGCGCGCAAGCTCAAGGGCTGGGCGCAGGCGGTGAAGGGCGTATTGGCGAGCGATCCGGGCAAGGATTGAAAACCTGCTCGCGAAACGGAAAGAGCCGCCCGTGCGGGCGGCTCGTGATGATGTTCATGTCAGGTTGATCGCGCCTGTTGTTGTTCGTCAGAGCGTGACCCCGAAAAGTGGATACCGGTCTTCGCCGACAAAGGAGTTCGTTTGTCGAGGGATCATGCTTCAATAAAAGAAGAAGCTGGAATCTGATTCATCGAGGATGAAACAGGTTCTAGTGCCAGCCGCGATGCCGGCCGCGCGACCAGCCATAGTGATGACCGCGTCCGCGGCCCCAGCCGTAGTGATGTCCACGCCCGCCGCGATGCATGCCGTGATGTCCGCCGCCATGGCCGCCACGAACCTGGATGATATCGCTGGTGGTGCTCGCAGGTGCAAGCCCACCGACCGGCATGGCGGTTGCTGGAAGCATCAGGCCCAGACCCAGGAATGCCGCGGCGGCTGTCGCGATCATGGTACGTTTCATTTCAACCCTCCAAACGCAGATATTGCGCATGTAACAAGCTGCGGTGATCCGGATTGTTCCGCTGTCACGCGGTTGAAACGAAAACTTTGCCGGGATCGGAATTCGTTGCGGCTATGGCGGCATGACGACATCGGACCGGACCATGCAGCGTCGCGCCGATCTGCTGAATGCCACTATCGCCCCAAACATTTTTTCCTATATCTATTGACAACATCCCCATATTGATTATTTTCCGCTTCGTCCTGCCCCACCGAGAGGGGCGATCGCGATCGTCACGATTGCGGGGCGGGAGGCGGTG